>CACYQE010000006.1 GCA_902776515.1 uncultured Pseudomonadota bacterium | reverse complement strand
ATTATAAAGAAAAGGAGAAAAATGTGATGAAAAAAATTATCTTATCGGCGTTGATGTTAATGACAAAGCGACCGAGGTTAAATCTAAAATTGATGCTTTGGCATCTGAATTCCCAACTGATTTGAAACAACCGGTGATTGAAAAATTGAATCCCTTGCAAACATCGGTTGTTGATGTTGTTTTGCGTGGTGCCTCTTTGCGTGATTTACAAGAATATGCGGATAACACATTGGCAAATAAAATTACCGGAATTAACGGTGTGGCCAGTGTAAGTGTTTTTGGTGGTGAAAAGCGTGCAATTCGTGTTGCTTTGAATCCTGAATCTATGGCGGCACATGGAATCACAATTTTGGACGTTGTATCAGCAATGGGAACAAACAACTTGAATGTGCCCGGGGGTAAAATTGAAACAGGAACAGATTCATCCAGTGTGCGTTTTATTGGTGAGTTTTCATCAGTTGATGAAATCAAGAATTTGCATTTAACAACATCCGAAGGTCAGAAATTCCGTCTGTCGGATATTGCAACCGTAACAGATTCTGCACGTGATATTGAAACGGGTGCACGTTTAAATGGCGAAAAAGTTGTTATGATGTCTGTGGTAAAGGCATCTGATGGTAATGCCATCAAGGTATCCAAGGCATTGAACAAAAGTTTGCCCGAGCTTCAATCTGATTTACAGTCAAGATTTCCAAATGCCACAATGGAATTAATTTCTGATTCTTCTATTACTGTTTCAAATGAAACGAATGACACAATTAATGGAATTATTTTAGGTGTTGTTTTTACTGTATTGGTTTTGTTGGCGTTTACACGTAATTGGCGTTCAACAATTATTGCGGGTGTTGTGATACCTGCATCATTAATCGCCGGGTTGTTTTTTGTGAACGGCAGTGGTTTTACAATTAATGCGATGACGTTATTGGCGTATTCATCGGCATTGGGAACATTGGTATCAAATGCTATTATTTTGATAGAGGCCGCATTGCAAGAAATGCGTGCCGGCAAAGCCCCAGAAGATGCGGCTATTGATGGAACCAAGCGTGTTGCGGTTTCCGTATTAGCGGGTGTTGGAACAAATGTGGTTGTGTTTTTGCCTTTGGCGTTTATGGGCGGGATTGTCGGTAAATTTATGTTGCAGTTTGGTATGACGGTCGTGTATTTAACATTGTTGTCGTTGGTTTTCTCGTTTACGTTGACTCCAATGATGATTGCAAAGATTTTGCGTTTAACAGATAAAGATAAAAAGCAAAAGGTTGAAAAAAAACAGGTTGCCAAAGCATCACAAAACACGGCTTTTTATAAATGGTTTGATTATCAATACAAACATTCTGGTCGTGTGATTTTGGCGGCGTTTGGTATATTGGTTGCTTCTACATTTTTGATGCGTTTTACTGGAAATGAATTCCAACCCACAACAGATGCAAATGAAATAACAGTTACAGCACGTGCACCAATGGGGTCGACTTTTGAACGGTCCGAGGCAATAGCCCAAGAAATAGAAAAAACATTGAAAGCGTTCCCCGAAGTTAAATTTACATCTGTTAAAATTGGTCAACGTGGGTTACAAAACATATCTGTCAAGGTCGGTTTGGTTGATATAGACGACAGACGTAAATCGGATAAAAAATTAGCACGTGAAATGTTGCCGGAATTGGCGAAAATACCGGATGTAGAATTTCAAATCAAGGCCGGTGAAAATGTTTCTTCTTCGTCTTCTGGGGATATCGTGTTGAATGTATATGGTGAAGATGATGCGGTGCGTGAAAAATATGCCACCATGGCATTAGATATCATCAATAATATTCCAGAAGTCCAAAGTGCGGTTTTGGCACAACAAAAACCAGGTAGTGAAATTCGATTTACACCTGATAAAAACAAAATGGATTTTTGGGGCATCAAAAATTCCTATGCGGGTTCCACATTGCGAACAGCGTTGTATGGTAATGATGTATATAAATACAAGGAAAATGGCGAAGAATATCCAATAGTATTGGAATTTGCACGTCCGTTTAAAACCATCGCTTTGTTCGAAGATGTTTTTGTAAATTCCCAAAAAGGCATGGTGCCATTATCCGAATTGGGTGAAATAAAACAAACGTTTGCAACGCCTAATATTAGCCGTTTGGATAAAAAGCGTATAACAGAAATTGATGTTGGTATCGGAAAATCTACCAGTGGCCCGGTACAAAAGAAAATAGAAGCAGGATTGTCAAAAATTGATTGGAAATCTGGGTATGGTTACAGTTTTGGCGGAATGTCGGAAATTCAATCTGATACCACCGATGAAATCAGTACGGCATTTTTATTAGCAACCATTTTGACCTTTATGTTGTTGGCGGCAATTTTGAATTCTGTGATTCATCCATTAACGATTGCGACATCTATTTTAACCAGTTTCGCGGGTGTATTTACGTTGCTGTTTTTGTCGGGTGCATCGGTGAACGTTGGGGCGATGTTGGCATTCGTTATGTTGGTTGGTTTGGTGGTTAACAATAATATTTTGGTATTGGAACCAACAATCAATCGTGTCAAACACGGTGAAGATATAAAGACCGCTATATGGACCGAATTGAACGATAAAAAGAATATGGTGTTAATGACATCTATTGCGGTTATGGCGGGTATGTTGCCCCAATTGTGGAGTGTGAACGGTATGAAGACGGCAATGGCGGCTGTTATGATTGGGGGGATGTTGGCATCATTGATTTGGACATTTGTTTTAACACCGGCATTGTTCTTTGCGATGGAACGTTTACGTAGAAAAATAACCAGAAAATAAAAATGGGGCGTTTGCCCCATTTTTTAACGTGCTACATCACCACGCAAACGGTCGTGACATTTGTAATTTTTTAATTTGAAACCGTTTGCAGATTCCCAAGCCAGCATACCTTTCCAGTTTTCATCCGGAATTTCAACGGTTGGTAATTCGTACGGTGTGCGTGAAATTTGTTCACGCATTTGTGGAATATGGTTTTCATAAATGTGGGCATCGTGTAATTCGCCTTTTAGTATTCCCGGCTTTAATCCGGTTTCTTTTGCATACAACATAAGAAGTAATGCATAAGACGCGATGTTATAAGGTATGCCCAAAAACATATCGCACGAACGTTGTGTCCAAATTAAATTCAAACGGTTTCCATCAACCAACAATTGGTGCATTATGTGACATGGTGGCAATGCCATTTTATGTTCATCCACAGGATTCCAAGCATTGACGATAATACGGCGATTGTTTGGGTCTGTTTTTAATGTGTCAATAGCTTTACTGACTTGGTCAACACCAATATGATATGGGTCTACATTATCAGTTGGATCCTTGTCAATGCGAACCGGGTCAAATTCGTATTTACCGCCAAAGTGCCGCCATTGAAAACCATATACGGGCCCCAAATCACGTTCATCGTTCATGCATTTATTTTTGACCTGTTGCATTTCTTGGTCGGTTAATTTACGTTGATATTCACATTGTAATTTTGACAATGTATATTGATATGTGCGTTGCCATTTTTGTGGGTTTGCCCATTCGTCCCAAATTGTGCATTTTCTGTCTTGTAGCCATTTTTTATCGGTGATTCCTTTGATAAAAAATTCTAATTCAGTTGCGATGTTTTTAAGTCCCATTTTTTTTGTAGTAATCAATGGAAAGCCCATATCCATATCGTGCACAAACACGGCACCCGCAGGATTGCGTAATGTTTTTATACCGGTTCTGTTATCGCTGAGGTTTGTTTTTGTGTCCAGAATTTCTTGGCAAATATCAAGATAAGCTTTCATATTATTATTTCCTTTCTTTTACCTCTCTTTTCCCTATATCGTCTGAAGTATAGTATAACATACTAAGAGTTGCAAGAATTATAATAGTTGTTTATAATGCCATAAAAAGGATGTATTGATGCAAAAACCAGTTGATGTAGTTTTATTTGATTTTGATGGAACATTATCGTGGCCTGATTCTAATTTCGCGTTTGGGCGTTATTGTATGCATCGGTCTGTTAGACCATGGTTGTTTTTGCCGTTGATGGGTTTGTGTTGGATTATACGTTGTGTGTATCCTGAGGGAATGTGGTGGCGTGAAAATATGCGGCGTTTTTTAACACAAAAAATGGTAAAAAAATACGCACCGGGTTTTATTCGTGAACACAAGCGTAATCGTTTTGGCTGGGCGGCGGAAAAGGTCGCGTCAGAACGTGCGGCCGGGAACAAGGTTGTGTTGGTTTCTGCATCGGCGGATTATTTAATACCGGCCTTGGTTCGTGATATGAAATTTGATGCGGTAATTTGTTCAAAAATGTGCGAGAAAAAACCCTGGAAATATAAATTTTTATGCTGGGGAATGAACAAGGTTTACGCCATGGACGAATGGGCACGTGAAAACAAGTTTATACCACATGTGGTTCGTGCTTATTCGGATAGTGTAACCGATATGCCAATGATGGAAATTGCCGACCAACAGATTTGGATAAACCCAAAAACCGGTATGCCGAAGTAAGTGGTTAGTTAACGGGTGCGATTGCACCCGTTTGTTATTTATCAAAATCTAAATCTTTTATTTTTTCGGCACGGGGGGATATTTTATTGATTGATGTTTGCAACTGTTCTATATCTGTTTGTGCCAAATTAAAGTGCTGTTGAACGCGTGTGGCACGTTCGGACAATCGTGATAAATCGGTCAGTAATAAATCCAATTCTTTTTTGATTTGGCCAGCAACCCGCTTTATCTTTATGTCTGATAATACCGCACGTACAGTGTTTAACGTTGCCCACAATGTTGCAGGTGATACAATAAACACCTTCTTTTTCGCGGCATATTCTATTGTATTCGGAAATTCACGGTGCAGTGTTTCGAATATGGATTCAGATGCAATAAACATCATTGCTGTTTCGGCGGTTACGCCGGCAATAATATACTTTTCGGCGATTGCATCAATATGTTTGCGGACATCTAATTCAAATTGTTTGTGATACATGCCATTGTCATCACTTTCTATCATACGATTATATGATTCCAGCGGGAATTTGCTGTCAATCACCATATCACCAGGGGGATAGGGCAATTTGATAATACAATCAGGACGAACACCCGTTTCCAGAACACTTTGAAAGGCGTAGGATTCCGGGGGCATAATATCCGCAACCAAATCTTCTAATTGTCTTTCGCCGAATGTTCCGCGTGCCTGTTTGTTGCCCATAAGGATGTTTTTAAAATTTGCGATATCCGCACTGATATTTTTTAATTCGGTCGCATTTTGTGCCAATGCACCAAGTCGTTCCGCCAATCGTTCCCGCAGACGGGTATTATCTTCCCGCAATGGGGATATGTCAACCGTTGCCGGCCGCATCAATAACACGAACAGCATAATTATCACAATTCCCAACATCGCAATCAAAATATAAGTTGTCATTTCCAATTCCTTTGCTATATTTATTATAAAAGGATTTAAAAATGTTGCAAATGAAACTTTGTGGCGATTTAGTTTTGCGTGAAAAGTGTGAACCTGTTGACGAAATCACACCTGATGTTTTGTCTGCGATGGATGAAATGGTCAAAATGATGGCGGAACAAAATGGTGTTGGGCTTGCCGCCCCCCAGGTTGGTATAACAAAACGTTTTTTAGTGATGATGAACCCCGATTCAGGGGAAGTTTTTAAGATGGTAAATCCAAAAATCACCGGTCGTGGCACCAAGACTGTTATTATGGAAGAAGGGTGTTTGTCGGTGTTGGGGCCCGATAATTTACCGGTTTTTGCAAATGTTTCGCGGCCTGATTCTGTTACTGTTGAATGGATTGATGAACAGGGGCATCCCTGTGCGGCGGAAATGTCTGGTTTGCCCGCCCGCATTATTCAACACGAAACGGATCATTTGGATGGTGTTTTGTTTATCGATTATTTATCGCCCGTAAAGCGTGAGATGGTTATGCGTAAGGTAAGGCGGCACAAATGAAAGTTGTTTTAATGGGGACACCCGAATTTGTGGTCCCAATTTTTGAATCTGTGTCGGCTAAGCATGATGTCTTGGCGGTTTTTACACGTGGACCAAAACCAGTTGGGCGTAAACATATAATGACAAAATCGCCGGTTCATATTTGGGCTGAATCCAAGGGATATCCAGTATATCATAAAACAAGTGAATATAATTTTTCACCCGATATGGTTGTTGTTGTTGCCTATGGTGCAATTTTGCGGGAAAATGTTTTAAAATCTGCACCTTGTATAAACATACACCCCAGTTTGTTGCCGCTGTATCGCGGACCATCACCAATAAAAACTGCGATTATAAATGGCGATTCTGAAAGTGGTGTTTGTTTGATGCGTGTGACCCCTGAATTGGATGCGGGTGACGTTTATATGTGTCGCAAATTTGAAATTGGTCCGGATGATACAAATTCTGATATTGAATCCTTGGTTTCAAAAATAGGTGCAGAAATGTTAGATGAATATATGTCAAATACTGATATGTATCCACCAATGACCCAGCTTGGAAATCCAACGTATACACGCAAATTTACCGGGGCCGATGAAATCATAGATTGGTCAAAACCACCAATGGAAATTCATAACTTGGTGCGTGCGTTGGGGGCCGGTCGAACCAAGATAAACGGTCAAGATGTTAAGATATTAAAAACAAAATTAAATGATAACAAATTGGAAATTGTGACTTTACAACCGGCTGGCAAAAATCCGATGGATTGGAAAAGTTTTGTAAATGGTTTGCATGGCAGTAATATAGAATTTGGTAAGTAAAGATGACACGATACAGGATTGCATTGGAATATGACGGAACAAATTTAATAGGATGGCAGGAAAACCGCCAGGGCCCGTCTGTGCAATCTGTATTAAAAGATGCATTTGAAAAATTTTGTGGCATGCGGCCTGATATTGTTGGTGCGGGACGGACAGATGCAGGGGTGCACGCCGCTAATATGGTTGCACATTTTGATTTGGATGGTGATTTTGATTCAAATACAATTATGCGTGCAGTTAATTTTTATTTGATAAATCAGCCTGTGGTTGTTTTGTCTTGTGTTGAAACAAGCGATGATTTTCATGCCCGTTTTTCGTGTGTCGCACGTCATTATAAATATGTTGTATTAAATCGTTCGGCGGCACCTGTTTTGAATAAAAATCGTGTTTGGTGGGTTCCGAAAAAACTGGATGTTGATACAATGCGGATTCAGGCAAAAAAGTTAATTGGAAATCACGATTTTACAAGTTTTCGTGCTTCTATGTGCCAAGCAAAAAGTCCAATAAAAACTTTGGACAGTTGCGAAATTAAAACAGATGGTGATTTAATCATTTTTGAATTTTCTGCACGTTCTTTTTTGCATCATCAGGTTCGAAATATGGTGGGAACATTGGTTGAAATTGGACATGGAAAACCGTATGACATAGATGATATTTTTGCAGCCAAAAACCGCAGTGCGGCCGGTGCAACCGCACCCGCAGACGGTTTGTTTTTTATGGCCGCGGATTATGCCACAAACGATTAGTGTTTATGTATTTTATTTTGCCTGATTTATATATAACACCACACCCAGAAATTATTTTGTTTTTACATTTACTTGATGTTATATCAAAATAAGATGCGATAAATTTTATATCTGGATTATTACACCACGAAATAATGTTTTTTGACAATGGCATAAATCGTTGTGCGTAAACCAACGTCCATTTTGGTGTTTTAATTTCGTTTATGCCGCGGGTTTTGTTAAGCTTTATGTTTGGTGTATCAGTTGGTTCCTGATTTGATTTTTTCCATGTTTCAAAAGCAAAGTAATTATTACTATCTTTGGTTTTATTAAATTTCAATTTTCCATCTTGGATATATCCAATTAGGTTTTTGTCGGGCGTTATATAAAATATTGGTCGTGGGGTTATGGCGGCTGTAAATATCCCCATTGCACAAAATACAATAGCAAAAGCCACGTTTATATGTCGCGTAACGATATGCTTAAACATATCATCGTTTTTTATAAATATCAAAAACGCAAACCCCAGAATAAATAAAACAAGGGCTGTGTTTGTAAGATTCCCTGTCGATATATTTGACCAGGGTAATTTGGTTATACTGGTCGCAAAGTCTAATAACTTGTCATATATTTGATGGGTAAATTCAATTGGTGCGTTGATGCCAACCAAGGCACATATCGTTCCAATAAAAACCAGTGGCATTATAACAAAAGAAAATATCGGTAAAAACACAAGGTTGCCAATCAAACCATAAAGAGGAATTGAATTAAAATGTGCAATAATAAACGGGGTGGTAAATATGGTTGCGGTCAATGCAGTTAAAATTGTTGCATACAGATATTTTAATGCCTTGTTTGTAGGCAGGGTTGGTTTTAAATCTGTCCACAACCAAACCAAGCCAAATATAGCCGCAAACGAGAGTTGAAAACCGGCCGTCATAATGTAATGTGGATTTATTAAAATCAAAACGAGAAAGGCCATACAGACTGTGCGTAATGATATAATGTTTCGTCCTAAAATAAATGCAACCATAACAAGTGTGGCCATAACAAAGGACCGCAAAGTTGCAATCCCAGAACCAGATAATGCAACATAACCAATCAAACATACCCATGCACAAATGGCTGCAGGAATACGTGCCGGGACACGTTTGGTTATTTTCGGAATACATCTGAAAATAATGTAAAATAACGCCAAAAACCATCCTGATAAAAGTGTCAAATGAAATCCGCTGATTGACCAGATGTGTGCTATACCATTTTGGGTCCAAATATCGCGATGTTCGGGTGGCAATGTTTTTTGATAGCCTAAAATCAGGGCATCGGTTAGAAAAGATTTTGATTCGGTATGAATTTTCCAGCGTATATGATTAAAGTTTTTGTTTGTTTTGGTGTTAATAACGGTTGGATGATTTATATATCCTGTGGCGGTTATGCCATTAAAGTAAGCCCAACGTGCAAAATCAAATGTTTGTGGCATATATGCAGGCGATGGCCTAAATAAACCGCCCGCCCCAGAGATTGTGTCACCAATATTTATTTCCGGGTTATCTTTGCTTGATACACGTATTTTGCCGTATTTATCGGTGTTCAAAAAAATTCTTAATTTATCGCCAGCGTGTTCAAGTTTTGTGACTGTTCCAACAATTTCCAGGTTATGTATATCATGTGAAATTTGTTGTGTGTTTTTAAGATGAGAGTAAATTCCCGCATATCCAAAACCAAATGCAAAGCATGATAAAATTATAATTAATGACTTTTTATGAAATATGCTAAATCCACAAATTCCGAAAACCAAAGATAAAATTAGCAGGATTATATTCGGTTCATTAAAAACCGTAAAATAAAGTCCCATACCAAACGCCATAATAATAGGGGACCACAGAAATAAATTTGTTTTTTGCAGTTTTATCCAATTATAAACCCGGTTAAAATATTCTTTACTTACCGAATATAAATTCATTGTTTATAGATAATTCAATTATTGCATTTATGTCGTCATCTGGTGATGAGTGTTGGCGTATTGTTTTCCCGCATTTTTCACATTTATGCGTTATTATAAATCGGTCACCTGTGGGTTCTGCGGATACAGGATACATCATTCCGCCACATTTTGATGCCCGGTCACCGGGATTATTATCCACGTGTTTTGACCACAAACATTTGGGACAATGATTGGTATACCCATTACCAAAAACCGTTGCACCACAATGGGTGCATGTAAAATTTTCAACGGTTTTGGTAAATCTCTTCATACAATTATAACCCCAGTGCGTTTCTGTACATTTGGGTTAATTCGTCTGTTTCATCCAATTCGTCAGGGTCCATTTTACGTAAACGTATCATTTGGCGAATATATTTTGGATCAAATCCTGCGGATTTTGCTTCGCTGTAAATTTCTTTGACATCTGCAGCAATAGCGGCGGCATCTTCGTTTAATTTTTCAATTCTTTCGATAATGCTAAGCAATTGTTGATTGTCAATTGCACCATGGTTTGCGTTTTTCATATTTCTTTTCCCCTTGTTTATGTCCGCTTTTTATGATATACCATAAATCGTAAAAATCAACAAAAAGTCGGAAGAGAATGTAAAAATGGACAGATTTACCAAAATTGTTGCATCAATTGGCCCAAGCTGTGAAAGCAAAGATATTTTACGTCAAATGATTTTGGCGGGTGTTGATGTTTGCCGTTTGAATTTTAGTCATGATACGGGCGAAACCCAAGGGCACAAAATAGATATCATTCGTGAAATATCAACTGAATTAAATAAACCTGTGGCAATAATGATTGATTTACAAGGCCCGAAACATCGTATAGGTGTTTTTAAAACCGAAGAAAAATATCCATTGGTCCCGGGTCAGATTTTTACCTTTGATTCCAATCCAAAACCAGGGGATTCAAAACGTGTTTGTTTGCCGGATGCAGATGTATTAAGGTCGTTAAAACCGGGCGAACGCATTTTATTAAATGATGGAAAAATTGAAATGCAGGTTGTATCCGCGGAACCAACATCTGTTCAGGCAACCGTTATACGTGGAACAGAAATATGGTCACGACGTGGATTTAATTTGCCGGATACGAATGTAGAAACATCTGTTTTAACCGAAAAGGACAGGGCGGATTTGGAATATGCGTTAACCAAACAGCCTGATTGGGTGGCTGTTTCTTTTGTGCAACGTCCCGAAGATATTGCCGAAGTTCGTGATTTTATTACCCAGCGTGTTTCGTATCCAATTAAAATCATGGCAAAAATAGAACGCGGAAATGCAGTTGACAGGTTGTCAGAAATTGCATCTGCGGCGGATGGAATAATGATTGCACGTGGTGATTTGGCGGTTGAATTACCGTTTGAACGGGTGCCGGCCATTTCACGTCATATAATTCGTGAATGCAGAAAATTAAACCGACCTGTTATAATGGCAACACAAATGTTGGGAACAATGGTAAACAGTGAATTTCCAACAAGGGCCGAAATAAGTGATGTTGCAAACACTTCTTATTTGCGTGCCGATGCGGGTATGACATCCGAAGAAACGACAATTGGTTCAAATCCGTTGAATGTTATTGAAACAATGAATAAAATAATGACTTATTCTGATGAGGATGCGTTACACAATCCTTATGATTGGTTGCGTGTTGAAAATGCCCCAGAAAACGATTGGTCGCGTTCTGTTTCTTCTATGGCTTTTTTGAACAAAGCGGTTGCGATAATTGTTTTTGCTCGTGATACAAACACCGCAACACAAATATCGTGCCGGCGTTCTGATATACCTATTATCGCGGTGTGCGATAATATGCTGATTGCTAATCAACTGTGTTTGTCGCGTGGGGTTATTCCGATGTATGAACCGGACCTATTTGCACCGCGTGATGCTTTTAACGCCGCACGCAGTGTTGGAATAACATCCGGAAATTTAGTTATTGTTGATGAAGATAAAATCAGTTTAAGAAAGTTAGACTAGTTTTTATTGATTGGTGGAAAACAATCACCACCATCATTCGGACAACAATTAAAACCTTCGTCTTTCATATCTGTATATGTTTCACCCGGGCAACAGCCGTGTTCATCTGGCTTTTGGTTGTTTTTGCACATTTCAATATATTCACCATCTGTTTTCGCAAGGTAAAATTTAGTTGTTAAAAAAGATGTTAAAATTGACGTGATAATTGTGATAACAAAACACGTAATCAGTATTTTATATTCTCTTTTCATATTTTTCCCCTTTGATTATTCTATTATTTCTGTTGATTCTATATAATTCCGGCTGACGCTTTCCAGTTTTACCGGTTCATAGTTTTCGGCCGTTACAGAAACGTCACTGTCATCTTCGGGTAACACCGTTACAGCCGGTAATTCCGGGGTTGTGATTGCCGGGGTATAATTTGCACCGTATGTTTTAGAACGATATTTTTTGCGTAATCTTTCCGGCAAATCAAGGTATTTGTTCGGATTTACCCCTGGTGTATTTAATGACATACTTTCGGCCGGTGTTATATTGTTAGAATTCAAAGAATACATTGATTCAATAAATGTTTCGGCGGGCTTTTTTATCACAGTGACGGTGTTGTCACCATTTAGCCTGGCGATTTGTAACGCACGTTCGTTTGAACCGTTTGGACGCAATCTGAATAATCCGTTTGTTCCGATATATCCACTTTGATTCAATAACTTGCCAGATATGTCATCATTAGAATAAATTGCATCTATGGCCAGCATTGTTGCATCGTATCCGATTGCCGCCATGCGTGGGGCCGCAATTCCAGTAGCGTTTTGATATGATTCAGAAAATCTTGTTGGAATTTCCGGTAATGTGGCAAATTCAGAACCTGTCATGGTGATATCTGATTCCATATCGCCACCTTCCCACAAGGATGTTCCATAAAATTTTGCATCGTGAACACCTATATCAAAATACCGCATAAATGATGCCAATGATTTTGTATCGTGCCCGTTACCAAGGAATAATACAGAATCATAAGGAATTTCACCCAATGTATCCCGTTTTTTTATGTGTTCAAGTTGATTTGCGATGGACACGCGTTCAGTCCCGGAAAGTTCTTCGTGATTTAATATATCAGATAAAATTTCCTTGGCACGTGTGTTCGCGGCATTGCGTGGCGTATACATAGCAGCCGCCATAGTTGTTGCACGCAAAGATTCACTGTTACCTTCGGTATAAAAGAACACACCGGTATTTTCCAAGTTATATGTTCCGTTCAAACTTTTGGCTATACCCGCCATAATATGACCGGATTGGCTGTCCGGGGCTATTATTATAAATTTTTCAGAACCGTTTTGTTTCATACGTTGCATTATCGCTTCGATTGTATTTGTTGGCATAAGAGACATACTCATCACCCCGTCACCAACGGCTGATATATCAGATGTAAACGATAATACTGGTAAATAGGATGGTTTTAATGCACGTATGGTTTTGGCATTTTCTGCAAATACTGGTCCAATGATGATATCGGGGTCTGTATCCAATGCACGGGCTATGACCTCGGTCGGGTTTCCGTTTCCAGTATCAAAAAAGTTTATTTGTAATCCGTCCGGGGCAAATTCCATTGCCGCCATTTCAATCGCAGGACGAATTGATTGCCCGACAATTGCATTTTTACCCGATGTCGGTAACAAAACCGCAATTTTGTGCGATTGACCCGCTGTGCCGTACATATTTGCCGAATATGAACCATATTGCAACATCGCAGGTGTCGAAACAGCTTCTTTTTCGGATGCGGAATACCACCGATTGCCGGTGCCAGCACAACCAGCCAACAAAGCACCCAGACAGATAAATTTTAAAAGTTTGTTCATAATATACATTGAAAAATCCATTTTATACTGTATCATTTTACTATAAAGGATTAACAAATGCAAACAGGGCTTTACATTATTGGTACACCCATTGGAAATCTGTCAGATATGGCACCAAGGGCGATAGAAACTTTAAAGAATGTTGACTTGGTTGCGGCCGAAGATACTCGTGTTTTTGGAAAAATTGCATCGCATTTTGACATCAAAACAAAACGTATATCGTGTCACGAGCATAACGAGCGTGAAGTTATTGATGGATTGATTGAAAAAATTCGTTCTGGGGCATCTGTTGCGGTGGTAACTGATGCTGGAATGCCCGGGATAAGTGACCCAGGGTTCAGAATTGTTCGTGCGGCACGTGCCGCAAATGTTCCGGTGTTTGTCGTTCCGGGCCCAACTGCGGTTATATCTGCACTGGTTTTGAGTGGCTTTCCAACGGACCGATTTACTTTTTGTGGCTTTTTTGATGAAAAGAAGTTACGTGAAGACAATAAAATTCGTCATACCATCGTTTATTACGAGAGCCCGAATCGCGTCAAGGCAACAATTGCGGCGTTGGCACGTGTTATGCCGGAACGTCAAATCGCGATTGTTCGTGAAATAACCAAAATTCACGAAGAAACAATAGTCGGGTATCCTGCGGATTTAATAAATATTGATGCACCAAGGGGTGAAATTGTTTTGGTTGTTGCACCGGCACCAGAACATAAAATGTCAGATAGCGAAATTAGCGAAATTGTTAACAATGTTGTCGCGACTTCTATGAAGGGGGCGGCGGCTGATTTGGCGGCCCGGACGGGTATATCAAAAAAAGAAGCGTATAAACGTTTGCTGAACAAGGATGAAAATCAATGATAAAATTTGTTGGTGGTTTTGAAAATGTTTGTGATTTACCGAAAACACAATTTCCGGAATTTGCTTTTGCAGGACGCAGTAATGTTGGAAAATCATCGTTGATAAACGCAATTGTTGGGGCAAATGTGGCACGAACATCTAATACACCTGGACGAACCCAAACATTAAATTTGTTTAACATAGATGATCGAATAATGATTGTTGATTTGCCCGGATATGGGTATGCACGTGTGTCCAAGGAAAACGCCGAACGTTGGTTAATGCGTTTCCAAGAATACATAACAACCAGACGGCAATTAAAACGTTTGTTTGTGTTGGTTGATTCGCGTATAGGTCCACGTGATTCTGATTTAGAATTGATGCAATTTTGCGATTTAAATGGAATTTCGTATCAGGTGATTTATACCAAAAAAGATAAACGTATTCGCGAACAAAAACAATTGGTATTGAATCCAAATGAACACCCGGCGATGATAAATGATGTTTTAGAAACTTCCGCAGAAAAAAAGACAGGAATCGACAATATAAGGGCGATAATTGGAATCAAATAAAAACATTTTTTGTGTTTCAAATCCGGCAAAAATAATGGACGCTTTGTGGCGTATGATGCACGAATCGGGCGTTGCATTAACCAATATGTTGATTTTTTTACCAAGTCGTCGTGCGGTTCGTAGTGTTGAAAAGATGATAGTTGAACGCGTTGGACACGCGGTTTTGTTACCAAAACTTGTTGCCCTGGGCGAAGGGGCAGAACAAGAAAATTTTGATGAAGATGCTGCGACTGTATCAACGTTGGAACGTGTCGTTGCAATGTCTTATTTATTATCTGGGGTACGAAGTGTTGGAAAAATATCCGCGGCGTTGCCGGTTGCACGTTCGCTTGTTACTATGCAGGATTATTTGGAAAACAGTGATAAAGATGTTTCAGATGTTGATTGGGCCAATTTGGTTAATGAAAAATATGCAAAACATTTTCAGGACAAGGCCGAATTGTTCGGTATGTTGACACGAATGCAAAATGAAATTTTTTCTGGGCGTGACACGGAAACCATGGCCAGAAATAAATCAATTTTAGCATGGATTGATTACATAAAAAATATGCCACAAAATTCATTGGTTATTGTTTGTGGTTCAACTGCGAGTGTTCCTGTTACAAGAAAATTGATGAAATATATTGCCTCTGTTCCTTTTGGGCGGATTATTTTATCGGGTAAAATATCGGGTAATGATAACGATTTTATTCAAGATACGAATCCATATAATTCCGAGCATATATTTTTATCTGAATTGGGGTTGACGGCGGATGATGTTATTGAAATAAATGTTGGTAAATCCAATATAGATTTTATGAACAGGGCATTTGGTAATGATGTGTCAAATCGTTCTGAATATAATTTGGACAATTGTCATTTGCTTGAATGTAATACTGAAGCCGAAGAGGCCGCTGCTGTTGCAGAAATTGTGGCACGTGGCATTTTGGAAAACAAAAGTGTTTTGGTCATAACGCCGGATGCCGCCGCAAATCAACGTTTAATGTCTGAATTTATGTATCGTAATATAGTTGCGGATTTTTCTGGTGGGACATCTGGGGCCTGTGTTCCGGCAGGGCGTGCGATATTAAATTTGATGGACGATTGGTTAGAAGCAGGCAACAGGCAATTTGATGAAATTTATTTATTTTGCACCAAAATTTATTGTCGAAGATAATGATTCTGTTGCTGTTTGGACCCAGATAAAAAAGTTATCTGATTGTTTGAATTTGTATAAAATCAAATTAAACCTTGGTGATGCCCGTGCGTTTGTATACGACTGTTTATCTGGTATGCGTGTTCGTTCGGTTATGAATCCAAATGCAGATGTTGTTGTTTTGGGAACTATTGAATCCCGAATGCAAACGGCTGATATCGTAATTTTAACTGGGTTAAACGAAGGGATGTTTCCGGCGACAGGATATGAAAACCCTTGGTTGCCACGAAGTGTAGCGGTTTCAGTTGGGGTCCCTTCACCAAATCACAAGGTTTCTTTGATGGCGTTGGATTTTATGAATCTATCATGCAATACAGAAGTTTATTGGTTGCGTAGCCGTGTATCTGGTTCGGTCCAAACCCAAGAATCCAGATTTTTATCACGTGTCGTTGTGGCGGGTGGAAAATATGATTGTGCTAATGGGGATGATATTTTAAAAGCTGTTCGTAATCGTGATAAATTAGAACCGAAATTATTAAATTATGATACACCTGTTCCGCCGGCGGATTGGTCTGATGTTTATGTGACTGAATTAGAAAATTTGATTCATAATCCGTATTTGTTTTATGTAAAGCATATATTGCGATTAAATCCAATAAACGATTATTGGGCGGGTGTTGATGCACGTGATTTTGGAAATTTAGTTCATGAAGTTTTAGAAAAAGCAACGAATACATCTGAATCTGCACTTGTTGCTGATATGGATTGTTTGGCACGCGAAAGGTTAGGGCGTAACAATTTAATTTTTCACTTTTGGCATCGGCGTTTTACAGAAATTGCACCAATGGCATCCCGAATGTTGGAAAACACGAAAAATGCATTGGTAGAGGTTTCAGGTCATACAAAAATCGCTGGTCGAACTGTGCGTGCACGTGCGGATAGAATATGGGATGGTGGTGTATTAGATATCAAAACAGGTTCGGCCCCATCTGAAACACGATTGACCGATGGAACAATGCCACAGTTACCATTAGAGGCTTTGATGTTAAAAAATGGCGGTTTTCAAATGTATACAACATCAAAAAGTAAAACACCAATAATGCAGTTTTTGCAGTTAAAATCTGGTAATGTGAAATTGATTGAATACGATGCGGCACAAACAGAAGAAATGATAAAAGCGGCAGTATCAAAAGTAACCGAAGCGTTTAATATGTATTGCATTGGGGATGCTGGTTACCCGTATTATAAAACCAGTGAACAAAAGTATAAATCTTGTGATGATTTTGCACGTGCTGATGAACGCGATTAATCTAATTTAATCATCAGTCCACAATGATCAGTAGGTTTTTCAGCCATGCGTGGGCTTATGTCTATTTCGCAAGTTTTAATCATTTTTTTTGCCGTATGATTTGCAAGGAAATAATCTAAACGCAAACCTTGTTTTTTGCCAACTGTATCGCCACCACGATACCCATACCACGTAAAATCATTTTCGTTTGGGTGCATATCACGCCACACATCAGACCAACCAGAATCAATCCATGTTTGCATAATTTCGCGTGCCGCCGGTGCAGAAATGCTGGACCCTACATAATTTTTTGGATTCCAAATATCATTATCGTTTATTGCGACATTAAAATCACCACCGATGATAACAGCCTCGGGTGAATTGATATATTGTTTGATGTATTCTGTGAACGCGTGCATCCATTCCAGTTTATAAGGAAACTTAGGTGATTCTATTGTGTCACCATTTGGCATATATACGTTTATTATTCGTATACGACCATCAATCACAGTTTCCAAAAATCGTGCATTTGCATCAGGGTAATTCGGCATACCGCGAACAGTATCTTCAATGGAAAACTTGGAAAAAGTTGCAACCCCATTCCAACTTTTTTGACCATACACTTTGATGTTATATCCATAATCATCAAATAAATTGTGTGGAAAAGCGGCGGTTTCGACCTTTAATTCTTGGACTAAAATTGTGTCATATTCGCCGGATTTCAGTATGTTTATGAATGATTCCGCGTGTGCCCGTATAGAGTTTATATTTAATGTAAGTATTTTCATGTTTGCATTATTTCCTTTTATGAATATAATAGTAACCAGGTTTTATAAAAACAACAAGGATTTTAATACTATGAATATGTTTCAATTTTTGGAGCAAACTACAAAACAGCATCCAAACGTGTTGTATTTGGTACGTGAAAACGTCAAATACAAGGATTTTATGATTTTGGTAAAAAAGCGTGCGGCCACATTACACAAAGCCGGGGTTGGTGCGGGTGATGTTGTTGGGGTTTTGTCACACAATATTCCGCAATTTCCAATAACATTGTTTGCTATATGGTATCTGGGTGGGACAGTTTTGTTGTTGGATACAAATCTGACACCGTTTGAATATGATAATATGACGGCGATTACCAAGGCGAAATTTGTTTGTGCAGAAAAATCGTTCTTTTATAAAACACGCAAGTTTAAATTTTTTGATATCACGACCCAGGACGGCGATGTTGATTCAAAATTAAAACCCGCAAAGTTAAAAGAGAGCGATGTTGCAACATTATCATTTACGTCTGGGTCAACTGGAACGCCCAAGGTTGTTCCTTTGACACATTATAATTTGATAGAATGTGCACGTTCTTTGTTGGATATGCGTGAATGGATATCGGCGGGTGATATTTTGTATGGCTTTTTGCCGATGTATCATATATTTGGTTTTGCGGTAGAGGTTTTAGCAACATTAGAATATGGTGCGGGTGTTTTGTTACAACCAACCGTTAATCCAAAAGAAATAATGGCTGATTTTAAAAATTTCCGTCCGCATGTTATTCCGGCGGTTCCGCGTTTGTTTGAAGTTTTCAGAAACAAGATTATAGATAATATCAAGTCCCAGAAAAAATGGTGGCTGTTTTCGTTTATACTTCGCCGCCGAAATTTGTTGCGTAAAATCGGTTTGGGTAAGTTGGTGGACATGGCGTTTAAACCGGTGTTGGATGTTTTTGGTGGCCGGGCCAAGTTACTGATTGCTGGCGGTGCCGCAACAAAACCAGAAATTGAAAATTTCTTTGTGGCGTTGGGGCTTGGGTTTATCCAAGGCTTTGGTATGACGGAAACCGTTGGGCCAATTTGTATATCAAAACCTTGCAAGGGGCGTGTTCCGTTTGCTTTTGGTGCCCCAACTACAAATAACGAAGTCGAAATTCGTGATAAAAACGAAGATGGTGTCGGTATTTTATGGGTTCGTGGGCATCAGGTTTTTGGTGGCTATATGAACAATGATGCCGTAAATCGCGAAGTTTTTGATGAACGTGGTTTCTTTAATACTGGCGACATGGTGTCGATGGATAAAAATGGTGAATTGCACTTTGCGGGACGCAAAAAACAAGTCATTGTGTTAGACAGCGGTAAAAACGTTTACCCTGATGAACTGGAAGGCTTGTTTATTACTATACCGGGTGTAAAAAATGTCGCGGTTTTTGAACACAAGGTCAAAGACAAGACGGTATCGTATGGTGTGTTCAGTGTCGAAAAGGGGATGACATTGGAAAAATTGTCTGCGGCTGTGGCCGAGGCTAACAAAAAAGTTGCATCGTATAAATGGGTTACACATTTTGCGATGACAACCGAAGATTTGCCAACAACCAGCACACAAAAGATAAAACATCACGTTGTTCGTCAAAATTTGATTGATGGCAAATATACGATACGGAAAGAATAAAAACGGGGCGTTGCCCCGTTTTTTGTTCGTAATAAATAATCTCTTGCAAAAAAATGAGTATTCATTGTAAAATAAAATTGTCATTTCAGAGGATATGACAAATGGGGGATTGTTATGCGTAAATTTCTTGTCACTTTTTTGGGGTGTATAGTTTTTTCGTATGTTGGTTATGCGGCTGATTTTAAATATAATGCCGGTGGTGATTGTGCGGTGTGGAAACGTGATTGGAATGCAAATCAGTTTTGGTTCTGTGCTGATAAAGATGGTAATGCGAGGGGCGAAAAGAAGGATGAATGTAACGGTGTCAAGGTAAAAAGCGGTTCTGTGGTTACAAAATTGAGTCATAACGAGGTAAAGAGAGATATTAATTACAATTCTTATGGTAGTGACGAGTATTACACTATACTGTGTTGTAATGGCAAGATTCAGGTAGAAAAGGGTAAGGGAGAAGAATGGTTTCCAAACTTAACAAAAGAAAAGGATTTAGGAAATGGTGCTTCTTGTACCCAAGAATTAAATCGATGCGGTGATATTGTAACTGATTGTGACAAAGCTAGTTCTTGTGAGCCAGTTCCTAATCCCGACAGTACAAACACAGACAGTAGTTCAACGATAACACCACAGTTACGCGAAGGCAAATGTGTTTTACCTTGTTCAGGTGTGGACCGTGCATTCAAGGATGAACTTTCCAGTGAATGTGTTGATTGCCCGACAACGCGGCTCCAGGGGATAGATTCCAGTAGAACCTGTAAGTATTGTCTTGAGGGGAGAGAATTCTGGGTTCCCGCGCAAGGGAGATGCGTGAGCAGAAGTGGAATGCAAAATTATTCTGGGACATTGTTAGAAAAATGTTTTATGTGTTCACCAAGTACCACCATAATCAAAAAGTGTATGGCTTGTATAAAGGGTGATAGTACAGTTTGTAACGATACGGTAAAAAGAGAAGTGCTTACAGATTGTAATTTAGATAGCACATATCAATTGATTAGAAACTGATGTAATTATTTTCCCAAACATAATTGGGAAAAGGTTGCATCCAATATATCCGCTGTGCTGATTGTCCCCAATATCTTGCCAATCGCATCCGCCGCATAGCGGACATGTTCAGACAATATGTCATAGTCGCCGTTGGATTTTTTAATTGCCTGTTCCAATTCTTTTTTTGCATCTTGTAACAATTCGTATGTGCGGGCATTTAACATCAATACTGATTCTTTGTCGCCCGCAATTGTATGAATGTGTTTGATAACAGTTTTAATTAACCCATTGATACCATCGCCTTTTTTGGCGGAAACATAGATTGCGTTTTTTATTCCTTGTTTCGTAGATGTGTCGCATTTGTTTACAATCAATAATTCGTTTTTTGCGACATCGATTGGTTTGTCGGTTGGGGTTATAACGTGCAATATTAAATCTGCATTTTTTATTTCGTTATGTGTGCGTTCAATTCCGATTTTTTCCACCGTATCAGATGTTTCTATCCACCCATATCAATCGATGCAGATACAACATCGCGTGTTGTGCCAGGAATGTCCGATACTATCGCACGTGTTGTTCCCAATATTGCATTAAACAGTGATGATTTGCCAACGTTTGTTTCACCAACCAATACAATATTTATACCATTACGGATTGCACGGGCAACACCGTATTTGTTCAACGCAGATGAAATTTCATCATACAATTTTTTCGTTTTTCCAATCACACGGTCATAAATATTTGCCGGTAAATCATCCGGGGCATAATCCAGCATAGCCGCCGCATACGCCGAAATTTCAATCATATCTTGCCGCCATTTGGCGTATGTTTCGCTGTCACCACCCATCATTGAACGTAATGCAGATTTGCGTTGTACATCTGTTTCGGCATCCAATAATGCCGCCAAACCATCAACGTCTGATAAATCCATTTTGCCGTTATAAAATGCACGACGTGAAAATTCCCCTGGTGTCGCAATACGCATATTTTGTGTTTTTAAAAAATCAAAGATTTTGTTTATAACCGCCGGTGCCCCATGCGAATGAATTTCAATAACATCGGTGCCGGTAAAACTGTTAGGCCCAGGAAAATATATCGCTACACATTGGTCGATTATTTCGTTTTCATCATCAATCAAATTCACGAAATATGCATGACGTGGCGTTATGTCACTTTTTTTGATAATTTTTTTTGCAAATGTATCCAGCCCATCACCAGATATACGAATAACCGCAACACCTGATTTTCCATGTCCTGATGACAAAGCAAATATCGTATCGTTATTGTTCATTTATTTATTTCCACTTATTTCTTTTAATGCCATTGGAATTAACTTTGCAACATCGGCAGACGGGTTTTGTGATACTAATTTTTGTGCCATATCAACAATATCCATACGTTTGTATCCCAATGATTCCAACGCAGACAATAAATCAGGTAATGTTCCGGCCATTTCTTTATCAAAACTTGTTGAAAAAGATACGCCACCAACCTTGGACTTTAATTCTACTATGATTTTTTCAGCAACTTTTTTACCAACACCCGGGGCGGTCGCGATGGTTTTTGCATCCCCTGTGGCAATTGCGGTCAATAAAGTATCCGTCTTTATTGTTCCCATAATTGCCATTGCAACCTTGGGACCAACACCCGAAACGCCCGTTAACATATTGAATAAATTTTGACCGGCCAGGTTTGAAAAACCAAATAAACGAATGGAATCTTCCCGAACAACAGTTTCAATCCACAGGCTGATATTATCTTTTAATGCAAAGATTTCCGGTGTGTAAACCTTGTATCCGACCCCGGATACCATCAAAATAATAAATCCGTCACCAATATAATCAACAAAGCCTTGCAATTTTCCAATCATTTGTTATCCTTTTGTGGTAATTTTAATCTAATTAAATCAAAAGGTCAAACAATGAGTGGACACAGCAAGTGGCATAACATCCAGCATAAAAAGGGGCTGGCGGATGCAGCACGCAGCGGTTTGTTTACAAAACTGGCACGTGAAATTACAATGGCGGCAAAACTGGGCGATAAAAATCCCGACAATAATCCGCGTTTAAGATTGGCTATTTTACAGGCACGCAAAAACTCTATGCCGAATGATAACATCAAACGTGCTATTGATAAAGCATCGGGTTCCAGTACCGAAAATTACGTGGCTGTTCGTTACGAGGGCTATGGTCCGGGTGCGGTGCCCGTTATTGTAGAGGCTTTGACCGATAATCCACGCAGAACAGTTCCCGAAGTTCGTAACATCTTTGCTAAAAACGGTGGTAATATGGGCGAAGAGGGCAGTGTTGTATTTATGTTTACACGTGTTGGTCAAATCTTGTATCCGGCCAGTATCGGTAAAACCGAAGACGAAATGATGGAAATAATCATGGATGCTGATGCTGATAATCTTGAAACAACCGAGGAAGGTTTCATTATCACGACCAAACCGGATGATTTTATGACTGTTCAAAAGAAAATCGCTGATGTTTTAGGTGAACCAGAAAATGCAGAATTAACATGGGTCCCTAATATGCCAATGGATTTGGACGATGAAGCCTATGCAAAGATTGAAAAATTGGTTGATGCATTGGATGCAAATGATGACGTGCAAAAGGTGTTCACCGCCGCTAATTAGTGATTAGTGGTTAGTAAAACCGGCGTATAGCCGGTTTTTATTTTAAAAATTTTGACATATTTGTATGGGTTAATGCGATGGCAATTGCATCACTTTCATCCGGCGTTTTTGGATTTGCCGCCGGTAATAATATTCGAACCATACGGTCAATAGCACTTTTGTCGGCGTGACCACCACCGGTCAGAGCCTTTTTTATTGTATTTGGTTCATATTCAAAAATTTCAATACCGTGTGTTGATGCAGCAACCATTGCCGCCGCACGTGCGTGTCCCAGTAACAAAGTTGTTTTTGGGTTTTCATTTACAAATATGATTTCTATACTGCAAACATCGGGTTTAAAATTTTTGCATATATCGGAAATACCGTTAAATATGGTCGCCAGTCGTTCAGGTAACGGCAGTGTTTTTTTGGGTAAAATAACACCACTGGCAATATATTTGCGTTCATTGCCGTGACGTTCAATAATTGACCAACCTGTGTGTAAAAGCCCCGGGTCTATGCCCAAAACACGCATAATCTTTTATCTCCTGAAACTAATTTTTTCAACAGCATCATACCCAAAGTATTTGTTTATTTGTTGTTTTATTTGTTCTGTTTGATACGACAATTGCAGTGCAAATGCCGGATTTATCGGACGCAGCACAATATTGTATTTATTATTGCGGTTTTTCCTTACCGCACATATTTGTGCCAATGCCGCAATCTCTGGCCCAGCGATTTCAGGCCAACGTGCAACCAAATCAGAATCAGATGCACGAACACCAAGTATTTTCATCAGCCCGCCCAACGCCCCAGCCAATGTCTGGGGACGTTTTATGCGTTCAGAAAATTTATTTTCTTGGTTTGACATAATTATATTCTTTTGGCATCAAGATATACATTGCTCCTTGGGCATGTTGACCGTGTGCATATTGATATGCTTCGTCACCTTTGCCAAAGAAAATGTCGGCACGTATCCAACCACGGATTGCACTGCCGGTATCTTGGGCAATCATTAACCGTCTGAATTTTTGACCATTTGCCAGGTTCGTGTCAATATAAACCGGTAATCCCAATGTGTAAATAGAATCGTCCATGGCAATCAGCAGAATAACCACCTTCGGGTTTTATGCCACGATTACGCAACTGTTCGCCAATAGATTTAAATGGCATATCGTTTACCGCAGCGAAGTTTAATTTAACAAGTTTGCCATCTGGTAATTTTAACATACCACTGCCTTGGATTTGAATGTTTTGGACATCAACGATGTTTGCCCAATAAAGAACACGACCAATTTTATTTTCAACAATTTCTTTTTTTGAAACGCCTTTGAAATTACGGCCATCTGTTGGAATACCCATCAAAGGTTCGTTACATTCGGCCGTTTGGGTTTTGCACCCAGGAATCACAGGTGAATAGTATCCAGTATATGTTCCCTTGTCGGTGCCGTTGTCGTTATAAATCTTGTATGGTTGGAAATTAGATTCAAACCATGCACGAACAGTTGCAGTGTCGGCACTGGCACTTGGTAACATATTACATTTTTCTTGGAACAATTCGCGGTCCGGAATGACACGTCCCTTGTATTGAATTTTAGCCTTGCACGAATTTCTAAACGCCTGCAAGGCATAACGAACATCATCTTGTTCCCATCCGGGTAATTCAGAATACGAAACCCGTTTCATATTAGATGATGGTGCCACAGAATCATCGCCTGTATGTGTTGGTGTTGTTAAATCGCACGAACATAACGCAATTCCGCATATTCCCGCCATAAAACCACGTAATAAACCGCCATAAGAAAAATATTTCATTTTATTTCATCTCCCACTTGTAAAATTTCCCTATGGTGTTATATTATCATAAAACGAGTCATAAAAAAAGGAGCAATCGCAATGGCAAAGTTTAATTTAATACAGCAGTTCTTGAAAGATATCTCTTTTGAAAGCCCAAATGTCCCAGAATTGTTTTTTAAACAAGATAATGGCCAGGCTGAATTAGAAATAAATATAGATATCCCGGTAAAAGGTTCTGAAAATAATCTGTTTATGGTTGATTTGAATGTAAAAGTCCATTCTAAGTTGAAAGATAACGCAAAAACAATATTCTTGATTGAATCTACTTATACTGGTTTGGTTCAATTAGATGAAGAAAAAGACGAAGAAGCAAAAAGACGGACTTTGTTAATTGATGTTCCGACATTGTTGTTCCCAGCAGTTCGCAGTTTGGTTACACGTTTGACCGCTGAATCTGGATTTCCACCGTTTGCGATGCAACAGGTTGATTTCGCGGCTTTGTATGAACAGCGTCAACAGCAAAAAACAGAAGCAAAATAATTTTAAACGCACCAAACGGTGCGTTTTTTTATGTGTTTTGCCATTTTGTTGATTTTGTGGTATCATACTGTGGGTTTACAGAGAGGGAAACATAATTATGGCAAAAGACAAATATCTTTCTATGCGGAGTTCGGTCAACGGATTTTCGTTTGCAAATTTGGGTTTGTTTAGTGGTTTTGCAGATGGAATTTATAACGCTGTTTATTCGTTGGTTATTTTAGAGATATTTAAAAATTCGGCCATTGTTGGTATTTATGTATCTGTATATTCGTTGTTTTGTATGATTGTGGCCTTGTTCGCAAATGAAATTTTTCGCCAGTTTTCCAAGGTGCGTGTATTTTATTTCGCACTGTTGATGTTGGTTGTATGTTACGCGATGATGGGTTTTTCAATTCAACCAAGTACCTTTATAACTTTGGATTACACAAGTGGTTTTGCTATTACTTTGACCGCCATGTTAATCCCTTTGTTTATGTCTGATTTTTCGAAAGATGTTGGTATGGCGAAATTAAATTCCAGATATCATTTATGGGTTAATGTTGGGGCATTGTTTGCACCAATGATAGCGGTGGCTGTTGCAACAAAATTTGATAACAGGTCTGCATTTTTTCTGTCGTCGGTAATTTATTTGGCGGCTTGGATGTTTTTTAAATATATGGGATTGACCCAAGAAGATAAACAGATTAAACCGGTTAATCCACGCAGAACACTGAAATCATTGTGGAAAAACACGATGGCGTTTTTTAAAACACCCGGAATGTTGCGTGCCTATGCGGTGAATTTTGGGTTTTATTCGTTAAGTTCTATGCGGCACTTGTATGTTCCAATTGTAATAATAGAAAACGGTTTTACAAAAGATACATTAGGGTTGGTTTTAACGTTGGGGATAATTCCATATTTGTTGTTGTCTGAATTTATGGGACGTTTGGTTGTCAAATATGGTAAAAAGTTATGGATGTTGTTGGGTTTTGGGTCTTTTGCGATATTTTCTTTCTTGGCAACCATTGTGACCGGATATCCATTGTTAGCGATATTTGTGGCGTGGCAAGTATCGGGGGCCTTGATGGAACCTGTTCATGATTTGTTGTTTTTTGATTCCGCAAAAAAATCCCAACAAACCAAATTTTATGGTGTTTTCAGAACAAGTAGTAATTTACCAAAATTCATTGTTCCGATTGCTGCGGCCGGGTGTATCACATTGTTTGGTGTAACGTCTGCTGTTTGGTTAGTTACAGCGTTTATTTGTTTGATTTCATTTGCAATTTTGGTTGCTAAAAAGTGATTGCATATATCTCGTTTTCTTTGTATGATTTTCATCAGGAATAAAGGGGTATTTTAATGGCAAAGAAAGAAGTTACAAACAATACTGTGTCGGCCAAAAATCCTGCATTGGAATCAGCGTTGGCACAAATTCAAAAACAATTTGGTAAAGAAGCCATCATGAAAATGGGTGATGGTTCGCAACAGAACATCGAAGCGATTTCTTCGGGTTCATTAGGGTTGGATATCGCCCTTGGTATTGGCGGTTATCCACGCGGCAGAATTGTTGAAATTTATGGTCCGGAAAGTTCTGGTAAAACAACGTTGGCACTGCACGCCGTGGCCGAAGCACAAAAGAAAGGTGGCACTTGTGCATACATTGATGCTGAAAACGCATTGGACCCAAGTTATGCAAAAAAATTGGGCGTTGATGTTGCAAATCTTATTATTTCACAACCTGACTCTGGCGAACAAGCGTTGGAAATTGCGGACACCTTGATTAAATCAGGGGCGGTTGATGTTGTGGTTATCGACTCGGTTGCGGCGTTGGTTCCGCGTGCAGAATTAGAGGGAAATATTGGCGACAGTTTCGTTGGAACAACTGCACGATTAATGAGTCAATCTTTGAAAAAGTTAGCGGGCAGTGTTTCACGCAGTAATACATTGTTGATTTTCATCAATCAAATTCGTATGAAAATCGGTGTTATGTTTGGTAATCCTGAAACAACCAGTGGCGGTAATGCGTTAAAGTTTTATGCTTCTGTTCGTTTGGATATTCGCAGAACGGGTCAAATCAAAGACAAAGAAAATATTATCGGAAATGAAACACGTGTAAAAATTGTTAAAAATAAAGTTGCACCACCTTTCCGTACGGTTGATTTTAAAATTATGTATGGTGAAGGAATTTCACGTATAAGTGAAATTTTAGATATGGGTGTTAAATACGACTTTATCGATAAAGCGGGCAGTTTTTATTCTTACAACAATGAACGTATAGGCCAGGGCGAGGCAAACGCACGTCAATGGTTAAAAGACCACCCAGAAGCCCAGGCGGAACTGTTGGACAAGATTATGGCTCGTGCAAATGGTATTGCTGAAGAAATGACGACTGGACCAATTGATGAAGAAGCAGATTCAGTGTCGACCGAAGAGTAACCAAAAAAGGGGTTGATATGAACATATCGCGAATATGGGCCTTGACGCAGATTGTTGTGCGTGCACATGTTTTGAATTGGCTGTGGCGACCACGTGCTGTTCGCAGTGAAGTGCGGTGCAATGTTTATGCGGATGTTGCGGTGCGTTATTTTAAAAGGTATTTACCGGCTGTTGAAAAAGTAAAGGAAGTTCCTGTTATCAAAGATAATGATAACGAAAAAATCTTTACAATGTGGCAGCAGGGTGAAGCGGATGCACCGGCATTGGTCAAGGCCTGTTTTCGCAGTGTTCGTCGTCATTGCAGGCAAGAGTTAGTAATTTTGGATGATAAAAATTTTGAACAATATGTTAATTTACCCCAAAAAATAATTGAAAAATATCGTGCCGGTAAAATAAGACGTGCACATTTTGCAGATATAGTTCGTGTAGAGTTGCTTTATGAACATGGTGGTTTTTGGTTGGATTCTACGGCGTTTGTAACACAACCAATTCCTGATTGGATAGTAAAGCAAGATTTCTTTGTCTTTATGGTTGGTAATGTCGGACAAAAGTATTCTTATATGCAAAATTGCTTTATAAGGGCAAGAAAGGGTGCGTATTTATTGGCGGCTTGGCGTGCAATGATATTGGATTACTGGTTGCACGAAGACAGCAGTTTTGATTATTTTATGCACCAAGTATTATTCAAGACTTTGGTCGAAAATGATGACAGAGCCAAGAAATATTTTGCCGAAATGCCGCATATAGACCAAGATCCAACGCATGCGTTGTGGCATGTTTATAAACACAAACCTTATGATGAAAAATTGTTTAAAAAACTTACGGCGGATGCGTTCTTTCAAAAATGTTCGTATGCGGACGCACCATTGCCGGGTACTTTTGCCGAGGCTGTAACAAAAATGTAAAGGGGTTGTATATGAAACCAAAAATATCAATCATAATCCCAATGTATAATGTTGAAAAATATTTGCGGCGTTGTTTGGACAGTGTCGCAAACCAGACGTTTATTGATTGGCAGGCGATTTGTGTTGATGATGGATCCCCAGATAATTCCGGTAAAATAGCCAAAGAATATGCCGCACGTGATAAACGCTTTATCGTTGTCCATAAAGAAAATGGCGGATTATCGGATGCAAGAAACTTTGGTATGCCGTATGCCAAAGGTAAGTATATAATGTTTTTAGACAGTGATGATTTTATTCATCCACAAACAATGGAAATAGCATACAATGCGATAGAAAAAAACAAATCTGATATCGCATCTTTTACATACGACAGATTTTATCGCCCCTTATTAATGGTGCGTCATATTTTGCATTTAAATACAGATAACGTTGTGCCGTGTGGCATAAAGAAAAAATACGATATAAATAAAATTGAAACACGAACAACGGACGATGTTTTTGAATATGCAACTGAACGCACACATAATAAAACGAATCCTAATCGTAAATGGTTGGTTAAACATTGCCAGGTTTGGAAAAATATCTATCGCCGTGAATTGATTGCAGATACACCATTTATAAAAGGAATTTTGTTTGAAGATTTTCCATGGTGGTCGGCGATTATGCTTAAAAAACCGCGTATTACGGTTATAAATTTGCCGTTGTATTACTATATTCCTAACTTTGGTGGGATTGTTTTGTCGGCCAAACAATTAAAAATTATGAAAAGTCTTTGCACCGGAATCAAAAATGCGTATGGGTTGTATTCTGGTAACGCTGATTCAGACCAGATGAAAAAATGGCAATCGCAATTTATGTGGTTTTTTGTAAATTGGGCGTTTCGAAAATTGAAATATTTGAAAACGGCCCAAGAAATCGGTGCTGCACGTGATGAATTCGTTGAAATGAAAAAGATGGGCGTGTTTGATAATGTACCGAACGAATGGTATGAATTGCGTGAAAAAATTTATAGATTTATTGGTGAACAAGGATGAAAAAAATCAATATAGCCTTTTGTTTGCGTGATATGCAAATGGGCGGGGTTGAATCCGTTCTGGTTCGGACGCTTGATGAATTAATCAAGCAAAAAAACATCAATATTTCCGTTATTACATTTGTAAATATCCACGAAGAAACATATAAAAAGTATTTTGAAAAACATCCGCAAATCAGACTTTATTCTTTGTATCCGTGTTCGTGGTTGGGGACCAAATTGCCGCATTTCTTTCTTTGGCGTTTATTCATTCATTTGGTGCGTGACATTTATCGTGGGGCAAAGCGTTTTTTTGTTATGCACAAATTTAAAAATATAGATGTGTTCATAGATTATCATGATTTCGGTTTTGCGAGTGAGTTAAAGCGTATAAAGCGGGCAAAAAAGATAGCATGGTTCCATTCTTCTTTGAATGTTTTTTTGAAACGCAAGTTTACAAACAAATTAAAGAATTATGAAAAAGTAGTTGTTTTAACTGATGAATGTGCAAAAGAATTAAAACAATTATGTCCGCAATATAGTGATAAATTTATCAGGGTTTACAACCCAATAAATATCAAAGATATACAAAAAAAATCAAAAGAAAAACCCAAGATAAAAGGTGAATATTTTTGTTCTGTATCGCGTTTATCGGTTGATAAAGATGTAAAAACTTTGTTAAAGGGGTTTGATTTATTTTGGTCGCAAAATAAAAAGCCGAATGTAAAATTGGTTATTGTGGGTGATGGTGATAAAGCGGCTGAATACAAAAAATATGCAACTGGATTATCCGCATCAAAACAAGTAATGTTTGTTGGAATGCAAAAGAACCCATTTGTTTATATGAAAAATTCTTTGGCTAATGTTTTATCAAGTTATGGTGAAGGTTTGCCGACTGTATTAATAGAATCTGCGATTGTTGGGACATTAAATATTGCATCTGGGTGTAAATACGGTCCGCGTGAAATTTTATTAAATGGTCGTGGTGGGTTGTTGTATGAACCAGGAAATGCTGAACAATTGGCAAAATGTATGACGGATGTTTATAATAAAAAGGTTGATACAAAAAAGCTGATTCAAGAATCAACCAAGGCGTTATACAGGTTTGATTCAAAAACGGTTATCCGCGAAATTATATCCCTGATTTCTTAAAACGTGATGGGACTTTTACAACCCATTTAATTTTTAACATCCCTGGCTTACCAAGTGCGTATAATGGTCGAAATATTCGTTGCATAATACGTGCAATTGTTATGTATGTTTCGCCACGGGCGGTTTTGTTTGTAACAGCATCTATTGTTCCGTTTCCACGTCTACGCAGGTGATTCACCCAATCTGGGCCGCGTCGTTCGGCTTTGGTAATCAGCATATCCATATCAACCGCCCCAAAGTGCAAAAGATATAAATTTTTATCAATATGAAAGTTATGATTGTGAATACGGTGAAAACCGCTGCCCCAACGAACGGGTTTATTTATTACAACTGGTTTAGTGTATCGTGTAGAAAGCAGGGCGTATTCGCGTTGTTTTAATAATGGTTTGGTTGTATTCAATGTTTTTTCATATTTCATATTTTGACCAATATCCAACCCCAGTCCGGATACAGATGTGTTTATGTTTAAATCGGATAAATATTTTGCAAGAGATTTTTTTGTGTTGGGGTCAACAATCAAAAATTCATCAGAATCACATCCGATAATAATATCATATTTTTTAAACAAATCTGCGGCTAAATCAGATATTTTATTTATTCTGTATTTGTCACCCGCACTGCGTGACATATCACGGTGTGGTAATTTGATTATATTTACATCTTTTGCGTTTTTGGGCGGCTTTTGGTCGATTCCGTCCAATATGATATACAGGTTTTCAGCACCAAATTCGTGACCATAGTATTTCACCCAACGCGAAAGGAAAAATTCGTCATTTCGTGCCATTGTGATTGCTGCAATGCGTTTAGTTTTCTTTATCATAATTTACCCGTGGTTAATTTTTTTATTGCGTATTTTATACCATGCAAAAACGCGGTTATTCGACCCTGGGCCAGTGTTCGTTTGACATACCCGTCACCATATACCCGTTTCGCGTTGTCTATAATAGCGTTTCGCATTTTTATTGGTGTGTGATTCAATACATAAGATATCTGGGGCCCCAATTGACCGTTATGACGTGTAAAAGCAACCTTTTTCATAAATGGCATTTTGACACGATAATAATGTTTTATTTTGTTATACACATCACGATTATGTGCAGAATACAGGCACCCCCATGTCCCATTATGTGATACAACATGCCTGGTAAAACCGTGTTCGTACGTGTGGGTAATGGCACACTTGGATTCCAGTTTGGTTACATTGGATAAAAATTCATCAAACCATTGTGACAAGAATACTGATTTACGCATACCAATAAACCAAGATTGAATATGTGGGTGAGATGCCTTGGTATTTTTAACCAAACCAAATGCATCAGTGTTTTGTGATTCCATTTTTTCAAAATATGGTTTTAGTGGGAACAACGGCCCATACACAGAATCATTTACCATATAAACAAAATCATATTTTGATAAATCCAAATTATCACGTGCCCAAACATACGCACGTTTATATGAACCAAAATCATATTCCCCATGACGCTGGGCCGCGGCATATAAAACAAAAGGCTTTAATTTTGCAACTTGTGATTTATTACAATCAGAATCCATACACAAAACAACATCGCCCAGTTTTGATAATGCACGCACATACAGAATCAATGAATCATCAATGATTCCGTCCGCATCATAGCCTGCAAATAAAAATAATCGTTTTGTCATAGCTTAAAGTTTTTAACTGGTTCAATCCACTTATCCATTATATCATCATATACTTCGTTTTTATCAAATTTTTTGAATTTGTCGGGACCACGATATGATGCACTCTGACTGGTTGCGGTTCCACGTGCCTGGCGTGCAATATATTCGTCGTATGATTTCGTGTAATAATGATTTAATCGCAGGTTGTTGTAAGGGGGGGGGGCATACGATTGATTTATTCTGCCCAATTTATGACCGTTATTATCAATTGTCCAACCGGCGATAAAGTTTGCGTGCAAACTGTGATATTCAATAAGTAATCGTGGATTGATAATAGATTTAATTCCACTTTGTTTTTCAGCGTGCCACTTATAATTTTCAATCAGTAATCCATCTGGTTTATGAACGTGTCCAGATGACCCATACATCACCCATGTTACAACTAATTGTGCGAAATTATCCGGCATTGTGTGTAAAAATTCAGCAACCGTATCGTGGTTTACCGGAACCAAAAATTCATCTAAATCAATCAGTGCCAACCAACGTGTGTCGGTGCTGTGATTATTTATAATGTCCATATATGCGGGGTGCTGCATACGTTTGCCGGGGAAATAGTGATATTCCACAATTCCGCGTTTAATGTACGGTTTTAAAATTTCAGTTGTGTTATCGGTGGATTCATTGTCGTAAAGAAAGAACTTTTTAATACCAACCAAAATATGAAAATCCAACCATTCTTTCAGGTATGGTCCTTCGTCCTTCATAATTGCACCAATGGCAATTTCGTTTTCAAATTTTGTTATACGGTCGTTTTTTATAATATTAAAATATTTTCGCACACCAAATTGTAATATTCCGCGAAATGCACGCCGATAACTTTTTACCGGAATCCAAAATGTCAGGGCTGTTGAATAGAATTTTCGCCATTTTGATATTATTGGTAATGCCATAATAATCCCCTTTAAGCAAAGCCTAAAACAAAAACAGTATTGTTTCAATAAAAAACCGCCCGAATGGGCGGTTGATTATAACTGTTCGTCTTTGCCACGGGCCAGTTTTTTACGTTTGCCACTGTCCAATTCTTTTTTACGCAGACGAATTGTTGCAGGTGTAACTTCGACCAATTCATCATCTTGGATATAAGACAAAGCTTCTTCCAGTGACATTTTTCGTGGCGGTGCCAAGAATAATTTTTCATCAGCAGTAACGCTGCGAACATTGGTTAATTCTTTGCCTTTAATTGGATTAACCTCTAAATCATTTTCTTTGCTGTGTTCGCCGATAATCATACCGGAATAAACCTCGGTTTGGGGACCGACAAACAAAACACCACGTGGTTCCAAGTTGTGCAATGCATAAGTTGCAGTTGAACCTTTTTCCATTGAAACCAAAACCCCAGGTCGATATTGAACAATAGGACCACGATATGTATCGTATTTATCAAATACACGGTTCATAATACCGGTGCCACGTGTGTCCGTTCTGAATTCAGACAAATAGCCAATCAATCCACGTGATGGGGCCGAAAATACGATACGTGTTTTGCCGGCACCAGATGATTTCATTTCGGTAATTGTGGCCTTGCGTTTAGTCATTTTTTCAATGACAACACCGCTAAATTCATCATCAACGTCAACAACCACTTCTTCAATTGGTTCCAACGTTTCACCGTTTGGACCTGTTTGCATAACAACGCGTGGACGGCTGACGCTTAATTCAAAACCTTCACGCCGCATCGTTTCAATTAAAATACCTAATTGTAATTCACCACGACCAGAAACTTCAAAAGATTCTTTGTTTTCACTTTGTGTGACACGCAACGCGATGTTGGTTTCTGCTTCTTTGAATAAACGTTCACCAATCATACGTGAAGTTAATTTTTTACCACTTTGTCCTGCTAATGGCGATGTATTAACAAAAAATGTCATAGTCAGGGTAGGTGGGTCAATTGGAATCGCCGGTATAGGTGTTTCAACCGATGGGTCACACAATGTATCGGCCACAGTTGCCTTGGAAAATCCAGCGATAACAACGATGTCACCGGCACTTGCAGAATCACGAGAGATTTTTTCTATACCCCTGTGTTCAATGATTTTTGTAATTTTGGCGTTTTCAACGAATTCGCCCTTCATATTTATTGCCTTGACTGCTTGACCAACACGGACAGACCCAGATTCAATTTTTCCGGTTAAAATACGTCCAACATACGGGTCCGATTCTAATGTCGTTGCCAACATAGAAAAAGGTGCATTTATTTGGCAACGGTCGCCATTACAATCTGGGGCAGGGACATGGTCAACAATCAATTGGAACAAAGGTGTTAAATCTTTTCCTTCATTATTGATTTCTGATAATTCACGAACCGCCCAACCATCACGACCACACGCATATAAATACGGAAAATCCAACTGGGAATCAGTTGCACCCAATTTATCGAATAAATCGAAAGTTTCTGATAATACTTCATCTGGGCGTGCATCACCGCGGTCAATCTTGTTTATACAAACAATAGGACGTAACCCCAGTTTTAATGCCTTGGACAATACAAATTTTGTTTGGGGTAATGGGCCTTCGGCACTGTCGACCAACAGAACGACACCGTCAACCATGGATAAAATACGTTCAACTTCGCCACCAAAATCCGCGTGCCCCGGGGTATCCACGATGTTGATTTTATAATCGTGCCATAAAACAGACGTCGGTTTTGCAGAAATGGTGATACCGCGTTCACGTTCAATATCGCCGCTGTCCATAACGCGATCATCAACGCGTTCGTTTTCGCGGAAAGTTCCCGCCTGTTTTAACATATTATCGACCAGTGTGGTTTTTCCGTGGTCAACGTGTGCGATAATCGCAATATTACGTATTTTCATCTAATAAACCCTTTTTTTGACCATAGATTATACTATATTTTTGATTTTTCAACAAGTTATAGTATTTTTTATGATAAAATTGACATTTTGTTATGTTAGGCTAGAATAATCTTGTGTTGACACAAGGGTGTGCGAATGGCAAAACAAAATAAACAGATTTCTAACTTATTGGTTCAACAAAAGATAGATAATGGGTTCAAGGTATTATACAGCTTGGTTGAATTTTATTATGAATCTGCTTTTAACAGGATGAATTACGAAGAAAAAATGGCCGCCCAGGACGCGTTTGCCGGGTTAAAAGAGGTTTTTGACAATCATGATATATACATATCATCTGATGTTGTTACGATTTGGCAGAATAATTTAATTAAATATGCACTAGACAAAAACGTTAGTTGCAATCAGGCGGCACAAGAAGTCATCAGCCCGGCCGAAGAATTGTTTGGGGTGATATCGCCTTGTATCAAAGATAATTTGCACATGTTTTTAACGTTGGTGTTTTTTTGGGAATTTTTACGCGACAAGCCTAAAAAAACGTTTGGTAAACAACGTAGCCAGACAATAAAACAAATTTTTGACTGTGTGGACGAATTTTCTATGGTTCTGCAAAGGCTTAGTGAATACTGTGTTCGTCAAATATCTTTGCAATATACGTTTTTTAATAATATGCAACAGCAATAAAAATGTCCCAAATGGGACATTTTTTAATGTTTACCACCGATTTTTGTGCGACCACCCATTAACGGTTGCAGTTTTTTCGGAATGTTTACAGAACCGTCCGCATTTTGATGGTTTTCAATAATTGGAACCAAAGCACGGGGCAGGGCAATACCTGTACAATTCAAAGTTGCAACAAATTTAACATCGCCAGTTGCATTTTCACGATAGCGTGTGTTTGTTCTGCGTGCCTGAAACTGACCAATTGATGAACCAGAGCCTAATTCGCGATACGAATTTTCTGACGGAAACCAGGCTTCGACATCGTTTTGTTTTACTTTGTTGAATCCCATATCCCCCGTAGAGTTTGCAACAATACGGTATGGCAATTCCAAATCTTCCATAAGTTCGCACATGTTGTTTAATATCTGTTCGTGCATTTCATCACTTTGTTCAGGTGTACAGAATACATATTGTTCAACCTTGTTAAATTGATGAACACGGACAATTCCACGTGTGTCACGACCAGCGGCACCAGCCTCTTTACGGAAACATGCAGAATAGCCAGCATAGAAAAGCGGTAGTTGGTCTTCATCCAAAATTTCATCCATATGATCGGTTAATATTTCGCCTGTGTGTAACGAGTTTAAAATTATTTCCGCGGTACCAGCCAAACACCGGTCGGTATCAGTCAGCATAAAAACATCATCGTTCATAACTGATAAATCAGACCCAATAAAATGTCCGGCATTAAATATAGTTTGTGGTTTGGAAATCGAAGGACATTCGATGTATTTGAAACCCTTGCTGATTAATTTTTGTATAGCGTATGTTTGAACAGCCAATTCTAATTCGGCTAATTCACCACATAGTGCATAAACACGTGTTCCGCAAATATTTGCAATTTTTTCCGGCATCCACCAACCATTCATCTCTAATAATTCCCATTGTGGACGTGGGGTAAAATCAAATGTGCGTGGTGTTCCAACACGGCGGATTTCAACGTTTGCAGAATCATCAGGCCCGATTGGTGCGTTTGCATCTGGGATTTGTGGAACGCGGTGCATTAAATCGTTTAAAGCATCTTCTTTCTGTGCCAATTCAGCCATATCTGCGGCGATTTCTTCACTGATTTGTTTTGATTTTGCAATCAGTGGTGCCTTGTCAGAGCTTGTCGGAATTTCGCGTGATATCTTGTTCTTTTCGGCTGTTTTTGTTTGTGTAATTGTTTTTAACTCACGAACACGAACGTCCAAAGATAAAAGTTCATCAACAACATCAGGAAAGTTTTTTACTTTGCAGGCATTTTTTACAATGTCTGGATTTTCGCGAATAAATTTTATATCCAACATAGCCTTGTCCTTTTTAGATTTTATTGTTGGTTTTTTGTATTCAAATATGCGATTGCATCCATTGCGGCCGTGCAACCGGTGCCCACAGCGGTTGCAATTTGCATTTTTATATTTGAATGGACATCACCTGCAACAAACATACCCGCAGGCAAAACATTCGGGGCCAATCGTCCAAGTTCATCGCGGCGGACATCTTCGCTAAGATAATCGGTGTTTGCCTCGTGACCAATCGCCACAAAGATTCCGTCACATACCAATTCACGACCGTCCGTGGTTGTTGCAATTAATTCACCTGTTTCAGAACCCGGTTTTTGTGCGATTTTCTTTAAATCTGTATCAAACAAACATTCAATGTTTTCCTTGGCTGCAACGCGTTCACGTAAAACAGCCTCGGCACGGGTAAAGGCAGATTTGCGATATACAATTTTTACGGTCTTTGCAATATCCGCCAAATACAGTGCATCGTTTAATGCGGAATTACCACCGCCCATAACAAGAACAGTTTTACCGCCATAGAAAAATCCATCACAAGTCGCACAGTAAGAAACACCACGACCAAACAACTCACGTGCACCTTCTATTTCTAATTGTCGCGGTTTTGCACCAGTTGCCAGAATAATTGTGCGTGTTTCGTATGTTTTGTCATGATTATCTGTAACAATAAATGTACCGTTGGTTCCATCAGATATTGATTTTGCAGATATCATTTCTATTTTTGCACCAAAAGATTCAGCCTGGTTTTTCATAAATTCAATTAATTCAAAACCGCTGCCCGCCCAGCCTGGATAGTTTTCCAACTTTGCAATACCGGCGGTTTGACCACCCAATGTGTCACCACCCATAACCAAAGTGTTTTTATTTCCGCGACCACAATACAGTGCTGCGGTTAATCCTGCGGGACCAGAGCCCAATATAATAACATCATACATAATTCAATCCTTTTGAGTAACCTTAACAAAATCCTAGGACCAGTGCCATAAAAATTATTTTTTGCCAAAATGTTGTTTTAATGTCTGGTAAGCGTTTGATATTTTTGCAAATTCTGACCCACTGGCATCGGCTGCTGTCGCACTGTCGGGGTGTAATTTTTTTGCCAATGTTCGGTATTTGGTCCCAATTTCACGCCATGATGCGGTAATAGGTAATTCCAGTGTTTTGAATGCGTTTATTATTTCAGAAGGTAAAGATTTTTTTTGTGGCATTTTATCAAATGTGTCACGCCCGGATATAAAATCGTTTAAAAATTTTATATAATCTTTTGTATCTTGCTTGGTTCTTTTAACAGATTCGCCAAATGTCTGTTTTTCCCAATCTTCTTCAATTTCATCGGGTGTCATATTTGCATAAAAGTTCCAGTTTTTATTGTATTCGGCTGCATGCTCTTGGCAAAAAGACCAATATTCTTTTAAATCACGATTTTTGGGTGCACGACATACACCCGCCTTGGTGCATCCAGGGTATTCACATTTTTTTATCATAAATTGTTCTCCTTGGGGCTGTTGGCCAACGGATGATGTTCCGCAACAACCTTTTGTAATTTTTCGGGCAGCACGTGTGTGTATATCTGGGTTGTAGATATATCTTCGTGTCCCAACATTGTTTGTATTGCACGTAAATTTGCACCATGTGCCAACAGGTGTGATGCAAACGAATGTCGTAAAACATGCGGGCTGACACGTTCAGGTTCAATTCCCGCCAATACCGCACATTTTTTTAATAATTTAAAAAACGCATCACGGGTTATATGACCAGATTTACCGTGCGATGGAAATACGTATTTTGATTCTGATTCTGCGTTCAGGTCCATCCATTTTTTTAACGCATGTTGGGCAGATTCGTGCATAGGAACAATTCGTTCTTTGGCACCTTTGCCGTGTATTAAAAGTCTGTTTCCCAATATTGCTGTTACCGGTAATTCACATAGCTCCGAAACACGCAATCCAGATGCGTACAGCAATTCAATCATTGCACGCAGTCTGATTGATGTGCGAATATCGCCCGCCGATGAGATTAACAATTCAATTTCTTTTTGGGATAATAATTTTGGTAATGGTTTTGTTTTTTTTGGTAATTCAAGATT
>CACYQE010000005.1 GCA_902776515.1 uncultured Pseudomonadota bacterium | reverse complement strand
ACAATTTCGGATATAATGCACAAACCGGTGAATATGTGGATATGATGGCGGCGGGGATTATCGATCCAGCCAAGGTCGTTAAAACCGCAATTATGGCGGCGGCAAGCACAGCCGGGGTATTGTTAACCACCGGGGCGGTTATGTCGGAAATTCCGGAAGAAAAAAATTCTGGTCCACAAATGCCGGGCGGAATGCCGGGTATGATGTAAACAAAATTAGTAGACAAATAAAAAAAAGTATGTTAAATTCGCCCCTGTTTTGGGGCGAGTTTAGTGTGTTAAAAAAATATGAGGTCATAAAATGAAAAAATTTTTACCGTTCTTTTTTGCTGGGTTGACCGTATTTTCTTCTTGCAAAAAAGAAAACCAAAGTGATTTTATCGGTGGCGAACGTGCAATGGTTGAATTAGATTTGAATAATTTGGCTGCTTTTTATAAAAATGCAAGAATTGAAGTTGCAAATGCACATAACAAAATTGTTTATGCAACAATGTCTGAAAATCAACAAGATTTGGATGCAAAGACAATGAGGTTTTCAGAAACAGAGTGGATTGAAAAAACAGATTCTTTGTATAATTTGTTCGTTTGGGCAGATAATAAACAAGGCACAGAACTGCATACGGATAAACATTATACGCTTAATGCGGCCAATGTGGTTGATGATATCACTAAATACAAATTAGGACGTTTAGGATTTCGTGTTAATGACAAAAAGAAATAATTTTCGTTATTTTGGAATGTTGGTAAAGCATCATAAACCCAGAAAGATTTTTTCGTTTAAACAGAATGATTATCGTTTGGGCTGTTTGGTGCCGGCTTTTTTGTTAGCCATTATTCCGGTGTTTAAATCTTGTAGTTTATTTGAGGTTCATGAAACGGTTATTATTAATTATGATCCGGTCGAGACGCCGTATATTGATATGGGGTTGGTATATAAATATCTGGAAGAAGATTATTATGACAAGATTGTTATATCTGTGATTCCAAACGAAGGGTCAAAAGATTTTAGACCGGAAAAATTTCATGCTATTACAAATAACATAATGGATGTTTTTTTTGCGGGCAGGGGATATGAACACGTGGAAAGTCACGGTGAAATCATTGTGAATAAAATAATAACAGACAAAAAAGATAGTATAGGAATAAACTACGAAGATGCCTTTTTGTTAGAAGGTCACAGTATAAAAATCATAGAACGCGGAAAATAATCTTTATTTTAATTTTTCGGCCGCAGAACGTGCCAATTCATCACAACGTTCATTTATTTCTTCGCCATTGTGTCCACGAACCCAAACCCAATGAATTTTTATGCTTGTCGCTAATTCGTCCAGTTTTTTCCACAGGTCTTGGTTTTTGACAGGTTTTTTATCCGCTGTTTTCCAATTATTTTTTTTCCAATTTGATATCCAAGACTGCATGCCATTTTTAACGTATTGGCTGTCCGTGTGTATTTCTATTTCGCTGTGTCTGTGTGCAGCGGTTAATGCACGTATAACCGCCATCAATTCCATACGATTGTTCGTGGTGTTTGTTTCGCCACCACTGCGTTCCGCAGTATTTTTACCATCGGTTGCAACAAAAGCCCAGCCGCCCGGACCTGGGTTACCTAAACAACTGCCGTCTGTCCAAATTTTTAACATTTTTTTATCCTTGTGTTTATGATATAATATCACAAAATGAACATAGATGCCAAAAATTTACGAGAAATGTCAAACGTTGTGCGTGCAACGGCGTTGCGTATGCTGTATCGGGCACAAAGTGGACATGTTGGTATTGTGATGGGGGCGGCGGACATCGTTACGATGATTTATGCTGTTTTCCTTAATCCCAAGGTTGACCGATTCGTTTTATCTGCGGGACATGGTTCGGCTTTGTTGTATTCTGTGTTGAAACTTGCGGGATATGATATTGGTGATGTGGATTCTTTTCGCCGTGTTGATGGGCTACCCGGACATCCTGAATTTGGTTTGGCGGGTGTGTCGGCAACAACTGGTCCACTGGGCCAGGGGGTCGCAAATGCGGTTGGTATGGCAATTGCGGCAAAGCATAACGAAACAGGCGGTCGTGTTTTTTGTCTTTGTTCTGATGGTGATTTGATGGAAGGGGTCGCCCAAGAGGCGGTCGGTTTTGCGGGTCGTTACAAGTTAAATAATTTGATTCTGTTTTGGGATGATAATGGGATAAGTATTGATGGGATTGCACAAACGGATGTTGATGTGCCGATGCGTATGCGGGCGGCCGGTTGGACGGTTAAAACAGTAAACGGTGACAATTTTGATGAAATTTATGATGCTGTGTGTTCAACTTCTGGGGGACCTTTATTTATTCAATGTAAAACCGTGTTGGGATATAAAACCAGTGTTGCGGGAACAAGCAAAGCACACGGTTTTGGAATCGATGGTTTAGAATTTGAAAAGCTGATTGAAAAATTTGATTCCAAAATTGGTAAAGATTTGTGGCAAAAATTAGCAAACCAAAATTCGGGGGCCGGGCAAAAAATAAAATATCCAACAATTCCAAATGTTAACAGTTTCCCAGAAACACCTGATTTTATTTCTACACGTGAATTATCCGGACTTTATTTATCGCATTTGGCGAAAAAGGGTGCTCGCTTTATCGGGGGCAGTGCGGATTTATCATCCAGTACAAATGTTCGTGTTGATGGTATGCGTGATATTTTGCCAAACAATTTTTCGGGGAATTTTATAAATTTTGGTGTTCGTGAACATGCGATGGCGGCGATAATGAATGGTTTGGCATACGCTGGTATTCGTCCGTTTGGTTCAACGTTTTTGGTGTTTTCAGATTACATGCGTGGGGCAATGCGTTTGTCCGCATTGTCTGGGTTGCCGGTGGTTTATGTTTTGACACATGACAGTATTGCTGTCGGTCAAGATGGCCCAACGCATCAACCGGTTGAACAAATTGCGGGTTTGCGTTTGATTCCGAATATGAATGTATTTCGTCCCTGCAATATGGCCGAGGTTGCATACGCGTGGCAAACAGCGTTGTCCGAATATAATCGTCCGTCTTGTATTATTTTATCGCGTCAAAAATTTATTCAAATCAAAGGCACCGTGTTTGGGCAAATAAACCATGGTGGTTACATAATATATAAACCAAAGCATGGTCGTATAAAAATGACATTACTTGCCACCGGGGCCGAGGTTCCTTTGGCGGTGTCCGTGGCAAAACGTTTTGGCGGTGGGGTTCAAGTGGCCAGTATACCATCTGTTTCACACTTTATGGCCCAAGATGCGAAATATAAGCATGCTGTTTTACGTGGGCGTGTCGTTGCCATTGAAGCAGGTGCAACCGCACCATGGTTTGCGTTGGCTGATGCGGTTGTTGGTGTTGATGGGTTTGGAATGTCCGGGCCCGGCAATCAGGTTTATAAGGAATATGGTTTCGACCCAGATGCAATATTTTCGGCAATTCGTGGTAAAATAAAAAATGGCAAATTATAATTTTATAACATCGTCTGGCAAAGAAATTCCTGTTATTATAAATACGAAACGTGGTTTGCGTAATATAACTTTGCGGCCCAAAGTTGATGAACCACACAGGATTGAAATTTCTCGCCCATGGTTGTCGACTGATTCTGCGGCATTACGTTTTATGGAACAAAAACGGCGTTGGTTGGAAAGAATTTTCGCCAATGCACCACAAAAACGTCATTTGGTTTCGGGGGATGTTTTAGAAATTTTTGGGACCAGTGTCAAAGTTGTTTTTTGTTCGACTGTTCGGTCTAATAAAATTGAAAATCAGCCTGATGGCACACGTATATTATTTGTTGGTGGTGATGAAAGGTTACTGGAAAGTCGTGTTCGGATGTTTATAAAACAAGAATTGATGCATCAAATAAAAGATTTAATACATAAAACACCACGTGATTTTTGGCCTAAACGTATTTGTTTGCGTGATACAACGTCACGTTGGGGGTCTTGTTCCAGTACAGGAACGATGTCTTTTTCGTGGCGATTGGCGTTTGCACCGTTTGATGTTATGCGTTATGTTGTTATGCATGAATTGGCACATACAAAACACATGGACCATTCACAGGCTTTTTGGGCAACCGTGCGAGAACTTTATGGTTTTGGTATAGAACGTGCAAAAAGATGGTTGGTTCAAAACGGTGGAAAATTGCACGAATACCTTTAACGGTTAATGGTTGTGTCCGTTGGATAATCAATGTATTTGTAAAATTCGGTAGTATCTTTTTTTGCTTTTTTGATAGGGTGTTCTTTTGCACGTTTGCTTGCTTGCTCAAAAAAGTCGCGAACCTTGGCGTTTTCATACCAATAAATCAAAACAGTTGATAATATCGACAGAAACATCACGGTAAAAATTCCGGTTAACAAAGCCTTGTGCGAATGTTTGTTGTCTTTGTCGTCTGGTATTGGAAATTCAGTCACTTTTTCATCCTTTGGTTACATTTATTTTATCATAAAGAGATTTTTTGGCAAGTTTTTATAACACATTGGAAACCATTCCTGAATCTTTTTGGGGTGTTTTTGGGTATAATGTTTTTGTGTTCATACACATACTTTATCTTTAACCAAAAGGAAGAAAAATGAAGAAAATATCAATAGTTGCGTTGGTGGGTGCGGTTGTTGGTTTTAATGGCTTTGCGGCCCCGAACAATAATATGACCACAGTTGTTTCAATTGAAGAGGTTAGAACTATGCCGGATAATACACCGGTTATTGTTCGTGGCTATTTAATTGAACAAAATGGCGAAAATTCATATTCATTTCGTGATGGAACCGGAACAATAAATTTGGAAATCGAAGAAGATGATTGGAACGGTCAAACATTTGCACCAACTGATTTTGTCGAGGTTTGGGGTGAAGTTGATAAAAACGGTGCCACAGTTAGTGAAATAGATGTTTCTGCGATAAAAAAATTATAAAAAAAATTATAAAAAATAATCCCGCCAAAATAAAAGGCGGGATTTAGTTTTGTTTGATTGACATTATTGTTTTTGGTGTTATGATTGCCGGGTTGTAAATAATAGCCCAAGGAAAATAATTATGATACCAGAACATAAAATGCAAGAGTTTGTAAAAATTGTTCGTGCGATAGCTTTTTCTTTTGCGGTGGTTGCTTTTTGTATGTTGTATCGTGACGGTAAAAGGGCGGCAAAGCAAAAACGTATGGATGCCGCATATGTCAAGGATTTTTCCGAATATTTGTTACATACTGCCGCACAAGAAGCAGAAGCCGAGATGTCGCAAATGCCGTATTTAGAAAAGACATATATGGGGTATGATTCAATAGATTTATCACGGGTGATAGAGATTATGTCGGCCGATTCCGCCGAATATGCGAATGCGTTGGTTCAAGGGGCTGATGTTATATTGAATTTCCATGATAAAGATATGGGGATTGTTTTGACCGGCATAAAGGAATCTTCTTGGGACAAGAATTTGAAACACAATGCGGATACAAATGCCATCAGAAATATGGCGAATTATTATGAACAATATAAACAGTACATTAAAACACTTGCGGCCAGTCGCAGCGCGTTGGATAAAAAAGAATAAAAACGCCCCGAACGGGGCATTTTTATTTGTTTGTTAACTGTAATTCAATACGGCGATTTTTTTGCAAACTTTCTGCATCGGTCCCCAATGTTACAGGATGCAAATCACCAAAGCCACTGGGAATCAGACGGCGTGGTGATACACCGGCACGTGCCAATTCGTTTGCAACAGCCGTTGCACGCAATAATGACAATTCTGTGTTGTTTTTATATGCCTGATTGCCACGAACAACAGGTTTGTTGTCGGTATGGCCATCAACACGAATAATCCAATCAACATTAGTTGGGATTTTGTTTTCAAAATCTTTGATAACGTTTGAAATTAAACGCAATTGATTTTTACCATCAGATGACAATTTATACGAACCACTGGGGAACAAAATATCACTGGATACGATAAAGCGGTCACCATCGGTTTGAACTGTTGTTCTGTCGCCCAATGCAAGTTTCACAGCTTTGTAAAAATCAGATTGGTATTTGCCCATATCTTGCAATTCTGCAACCTTGTCCGCCAACGCTTTGTTCAAACGGGTTGACATTTCAACGTATTGAACTTCTTGCTCTTTTGCTTTGGCTTCGGCTGCGGCCAGGGCAGTGTTTAGTTTTACCAGTTCTTCGTTTAAACGTGCCAATTCGGCGTTGTATGTTGCTGATTGGTTTGACATTTCGGCCTGCATTTTCGCCTGTAAATCACGGCGTTCTTGTTCCAAAGATGCCAATTCTTTTTTCGCATTCAAGGCCTGATTTAATTGGTTTTGCAACTCTTGTATTTGTTGCTTTTTATCATTGTCTTGGTCTTGTAATTTTATAACCTGTTGTTCGTATGCACCAATCAGGTCGGTAATAGACAAATCTTTGGCTTCTAAATTTGCGGCCTGGGTTTCTATTTCGGCCGCCTGGTTTTCCAACCTGGACCGTGCTTGAACCAACAGACGTTGGGCTTCTTCAACATAGGACATCATTTTGTCCATTTTTTCTGTTTGTTCGGCATTGGCCTGTTTTAATTCCGCAATGGTCTTGATTCCGGAATTTTTGTTAAACACACTGGTCGTTGTCCATAAAAAGACGAACACAATTAACAGGAATATTAAGATAATAACCAGATTTGAAAACAAATCTACAAACGCTGGCCAGGTATTGGTTTTTTCGCGAAATTTGTTGTTAAACATGGTACCCCCTCTCTCGTATTTATATTTTTATCTAGGCACCCGGATGAAATCTTTTATCAAGATTTTGCAGGGTTTGATTTATTTGTTTCGTATCGGTTTGTATCTTGGGTAACACTTCGGATGCCAGGTTATTTAATGCAACATCAGTGTGACGTGACAAAAATTCTTCAATTTTACGGAAAACCGCACTTTGGGCCAATTGAACCTGTAACCCCAAAAAACCTATGACCAAACTGCCCGCAAGGCCAAGCAGTGAACTAGTAAACGCGGTCGCCATACCACCAAGCGGACGTGACAGCCCAGATTGCATAGATTCAAGAACCGTGTCATCATTCAGGTTAAGATTCCCAATCAACTCCGCAAAACCACCAACCGTCAAGATTAATCCCCAAAATGTTCCAAGTAACCCAAGAAATATCAATGTGTTGGTTATATATCGGACGGATTCACGGTCATCTTCAAACCGAACCAATACCATATCTAAAATACTGCGTAATGTATTTCCGTCCATCTTTTGGGGCCGGTTGCGTAACAGCAAAGAAACAGATTGTAACAGCCGAGGAGGGCGACCAACCCGCCGTCCACCGTTTGTATATGTGTTTAACCAACGGTATTCGGGCAATAATTGAAAAATTTTGATAAAACAAAGAATTATCCCATAAATTGTCGTACCGATAATTATGCCGTTTATATATATATTAGATGTCGCAATTGCGAAAAACGAGCGATAAAACATTATAATGCCACAGAGTATCAGGGCCGTAAAAAGTGCCATTCTGTTAAGGTTTCTGTGAAATTCATTCATGATAATGTCCCTCTGTTATATATCAATGATAGTAAAAAACAAAAAGCCCTGTCAATAGAGATTATTTACATCCAAAAATTTCTTGTCATAAAATGCTTGATTTTTTATAAAAAACAGGCATAATTGTGTCCGTTCCTGCCGTAATCAATGGTGATGACGGCTGTATAAACCAAAGGAAATAAAATGGCTTACTATGAAAGCGTCTTGGTCTTTCGCCAGGACTTGACCGAACCGCAGGTCAAAGAAAAAGCGGCAAAATATGCAGATATTATCAAAGAATTGGGTGGCAGTGTTAAATCTACCGAATTTTGGGGTTTGAAAAATCTGGCTTATGTTATTCGTAAAAATCGCAAGGCTCATTATGTTATGATGAATGTTGAAATGCCGGGCGAATCCGTTACTGAATTAGAACGTCGTTGTCGTATTGATGAAGATGTTATTCGGTTTTTGAACGTGCGTGTTGAGAAATTGGCTACAACACCTTCTATTATGATGAAGAAAAATACCGAGGAGGCAGAATAATGGCAGTTCGTGCAGCAATTTATCGTAAAAAAACTAACCCATTAAAAGATTGGGATGATGATTATAAAGATATTAAAACATTGTCTCGTTATATCACAGAACGTGGCAAAATCGTTCCAAGTCGTATCAGCGGTGTTTCCCAGAAAGACCAACGTTTGTTGACACGTGCAATCAAACGTGCACGTCATTTGGGATTGTTACCGTTTGTTCGTAACAACTTGGGATAATTTTATTTGGGATGAAAAATCTCTAACTTACAAAAATAAGGACAGATACAATGAAAGTTATTTTAACAGAAAAAATTTCTAAATTAGGAACAATTGGCGACACAGTCGAAGTGAAGACAGGTTATGCACGTAATTATTTGTTGCCAAACAACAAAGCATTGCGTTACAGCCGTGAAAATGTCGCTTTGTTTGAAGCACAAAAGGCCGAATTACAGGCACGTCACGAAAACGCCAAGAAAGCCGCCGAATCCAAGGTTGATGCGGTTCGTAATGCAAAGATGCATATGATTCGTCAGGCCGGTGATACTGGTCAATTGTACGGTTCTGTATCCAGTCGTGATATTGCACGTGCGTTGAAAGAAGTTGCAAACGTTGATGTCGCATCTGCTCAGGTTTTGTTGGGTGCCCCAATCAAATCTGTTGGTGCGTTTGATACAAAAATTGCATTGCATCCAGATGTTATTGTTCCTATCAAGGTGTATGTTGCACGTACCCAGGACGAAATTGATGCATTGGTTGCAGGTAAGGTTTTGACTTTTGGAACCAAGAAAGTAGAAGAAGTTGAAGAAGAAAAATCAGAAGAAAAAGCAGAAGAAAAAGCAGAACCAGAAACAGAAAAAGTTGCAGAATAATTTCAGTGTGTTTTAAACATTCCCCGTTCCATTTGTTGGAGCGGGGCGTTTTTGTGAATAAAATCATATAAATTATTTTTTTTGCATTTGTTATAAATATACCCTAGAATATCAAAGTTAAAAAACCAAAGGTGTGTTTGTATGAAAATATGGGCCCAAGTAAAATCTTTTTTCAAAAATGATAACCCAGAATCCAGAATCAAGTGGTCGTTATATATTCGCGTATGGAAAGAATTTGGCAGACCATATTGGAAATTGTTGGCTTTGGGTGTTTTGTGCACGACCCTTGCCGCCAGTGCCGAGGCTTACTCTATTACACTGGTAAAACAGGTTATTGATAAGGGATTTATTGAAAAAAACGCAAGGTCTTTGATTTGGATTGGTTTGCAAATCGTTGCCGCGTTTGGTGTCAAAGGCTTTTTCACTTATTCTAAAACACTTGCCATGACCAAGGCGGGGTTGATGGGTATTTCTGGGTTGCGGCGGCGGTTATACAGAAATATGTTGAACCAATCGATTGGTTATTTTCATGAAACACCTACGGGGGTTTTGATGAATTACTTTACGGCGATGGCGGGTTCGGTTTTGAATTTGGTTACGGATAATGTTGTTAAAACCGTTCAAAACATAGCGACTGTTGCCATGATGGCGGGTTTGATGATTTGGTATGCACCACAATTGACGGTTGTTTTAATATTTTTAGTTCCGGCGGTTATGTTGCCTATGATAATTATCACACGCAAAAAGAATGTATTAACACGTAAAGGTTTTGGGGTCGAGGCAAATTCTATTACACATATTACACAGTCCATCGAAGGTGTTAAAACTATTCAGGCTTTCTGTAATGAAGGCGTGGAATCGGAAAGAATGGACGATACAGAAGATAAGCGTGTCAAAGTTATCTTTAAAAGGTCGAAATTGTCGGCTATGCGTTCGCCTATTATGGAAACGATGATATCGGTTGGTTTGTGCCTTGCACTGTTGGTTGGTGGGTATTTTATAACCAGTGGAACCATTACAACTGGTGATTTTACGGCGTTTTTATTGGCTTTATCGGCCGCATATAAACCGGCGAAATCTTTGGGTGGTGTTAATGACAGTATCCAAGCGGGTTTAATCGCAGCCGAGGCGTTATTTGCCTTTATGGACAAGCAATCAGATATCCAAGATGCACCTAATGCCAAGGTATTAACCGGCGACAAAATGAATGTAAAATTGGATGATATTACATTTGCCTATAATGAAAAAGATGGCGATGTTTTGAAAAACATATCATTAGATGTCCCGGCGGGCAAGATATGTGCTTTTGTTGGTCCCAGTGGCGGTGGTAAATCGACAATCTTTAATTTGTTGGAACGTTTTTATGATACACAAAAGGGTTCTTTGCGAATAAATGGTGTTGATATTCGTGAATATACTTTGGAATCGCTCCGTAAGAACATAGCAAATGTGTCCCAAGATGTATTTTTATTCAATGGCACAATTGCCGATAACATAAAATATGGTAAGCCTGATGCGACAATGGAACAAATTCAAGCGGCGGCCAAGGCGGCAAACGCACACGATTTCATTATGGAATTCCCCAAGGGTTATGATAACCCGGTTGGTGAACGCGGTGCGTTGTTGTCCGGGGGCCAGAAACAGCGTATTGCGATTGCACGTGCGATATTAAAAGATGCCCCGATTTTGTTACTGGACGAAGCAACCAGTGCATTGGACAGCGAATCTGAAAAGTTGATACAATCGGCATTAAAGGAATTGATGAAGGGTCGAACAACTTTTGTTATTGCACACCGCTTGGCGACAATTTTGGATGCGGATGTAATTTGTGTGGTCAAAGGTGGTCGCATAGTTGAACGCGGAACAGATTCAGAATTGTATGCGTTGGGCGGCGATTATACCAAGTTGAAAGATATTCAGTTTAAAAAGAAAAAGTGATTAGTGGTTAGTGGTTTGTGAACCGTCACCCCGATGAAAATCGGGGTCTCTTTATAACCGCTTGAAACCGATCCGCAACAGGGTCTGACGAGATACCGGCTTTCGCCGGTATGACGGTTCACAAACCACTAACCACATACACTAACCACATACACAAACCACTCTACCTGCCTATGGTGACTTCATCGCCGTATGCAGCAATTGGTTGGCCGCCAATATAGCATTGTAAAGATTCAAAACCTTTCTTGACCTGACTCTTTTTTACCAATTTTGCGGTTACAACACCGCCCACAGTTCCCAAAACAACGGCCGCAGTACTGTCGGATGCCAAACGTGCAGTATTGAATTTGCCCTCGGTATTTTTCCATGCACTCAGGTTTTTGGTTAAACCTTGTAATTCAGTATAGGTTTTGTTTATTTTTTCTGTTAATTTTTTAATTTCTTCTAATTTTTTGTCTGTATCGTGTAGTTCTGTTACGACAATTTTGTTGCTGGTGCTGTTCGCATTCGCAGAACCCACGGAACCGTTTGCACCACTTTGCCCGGATTGTTCCACATTGGCATTTGGTTGGACGGGGGCATCTTTTTCGCAGAAACCTTTTGAATTGCCATTTGCGTATTTTGCAATGTGATAGCCATTTTCACAGGCCTTGGATGCACAAACCTTGTTTCCGGCACTTTGTTCAATACAATACCATTCGGTCGAGTGTAGATATGGATTACCGTTCAAAAATGCGGATAATTTTTCCCGTGTGCAATCCGAATTAGATTCGCACTGCTGATAGTTATATTGAATACCGGTTTCAGATGATGATTCTTCGGATTCGCCCACAGGTTCTTCTTTGCTGGATGATGTATCTGTATTATTTTGTTTTTTAGAGAAAATATCCTTGTAGTTTTTGTGTATAAAACATGTATAGTCCTGACCATTATAATCTATGGTTGTTAATTCGTATCCTGATTCTTTCATGTAAAGAGTACTAAAATTCCGATCAGCTTTCCAATCTTCTTTTTCATAGGTACACACACTTGTGCTTACCCATCGGTGTTCATCCGGAGCACAAGTTTTAAATTCACGTAAAGTGAGATCCCCAAGATTTATAGCATATGTTTCAATTCTTGTATTTGCGTCCTTATAAATTTCTATCGTATCTTTATTATAGAATGTCTTTAGATATTCAGTTTCTTTGTCAATATAGTCTTGATTGGTATTTTCGCTAAAGCATAAATAGATTTCATCATTGTCGCGTAATATATTTGTAAACACACACCCGCCGTTAATAAAGCCGTTATTTACACACGTTGGGTCTCTCCATTTATCTTTAGAAAAATGTTGATACCACGCGACTTGTTTTTCTGATGCCAAATCGTTTATTCTTTCGCCATCAACCGAAACAAAAGGGTTGCTCCATTTGTCATCATGGAATGTTCCACCAATACATTTAAGAACGGTCCCCTCGTATTGATTCCATGGGATAACGTCACCATATTTTGCATTGTGTGCCCCGGTCGGTAAACTAGACTCAAAACGATTACAACAATATGTTTGTCCTGTATATGGGTAACCGGCTTCTTCTGGGATGCTTACACAATCATTATCATCACCAGCAACGGCGGGGGTTACAGAAACCGCAAAAAACAAAGCCAAAAAAATAGGAACAATCTTTGACACCGGCCTTACTCTCTCTCTCTCTCTCTCTCTCTCTCTCTCTCTAGAGTTCCGCCAAAAATCGCTGTGATTTGTTTCATAAATCTAATCCTTTGTCGCGTAACATTATACCATAAAAATGTATTCAAAAAAAGTTTAATTTTGATTACAATGTTTTTTATGAAACTGGAATCTGATGGAATTTTAATATCTTTGCGACCGTTTGATGAAGTTAATGCGGTTGCTGTTGTGTTTTCACGCGATTATGGAATTATGCGTGGGGTTATGCGTGGTGCGTTGGTCGCAAAAAAAGATAAACCCTTGGTGGGCCAGGTCGGGGCGGTATCGTGGGGTGCACGGTTGGATACGGCAATGGGTGTGTTTCATTGGGAAGCTGAAAAAAATATGGCGGCGTTGTTAATGCAAAATCCAAAATGTTTGGGGTTTATGAATGCGGCATTTGATTTAATTGCAAATTTATTGCCAGAACGCGAATCGTATCAGAAACTGTATGATGCGACATTGGATTTGTTACGAAAAATGCCGGTGTCAAATGATGCGGCGGGTGAATATTTGAATTGGGAAATTTGTTTGTTGGGTGAATTGGGATACGCGTTGGATTTGACGTGCTGTTCGGGATGTGGTCGGCGTGAAAACTTAAACTTTTTGTCGCCACGAACGGGGCGTGCGGTGTGTGATGATTGTGCCGCACCGTATGTATCAAGGTTATATCGTTTGCCGATTGATTTGGGGACTACATATAAATTTTTGCAAAATATTTGTATGGCCATGGATGTAAAAATGCCGAATTTTAGGGCAGTGTTGCAAACAAAAAAAAATAATTAAAAATTCTTGCACAATTGTAAAAACTTTTGCTAAGATAAATCTGTTCAACAAGAAAAGGAGAAAAACCATGATTTGGACAATAATTCTTTTAATTGTTGGTATCGCATTGTTCTTGTTTGGCGGCATGCTGTTGAACAAGGGTGGTAAGAAACCAACAAATGATGGTATCATCATCAAAAAAATCGTCAAATTGATTTCTATCATTTTGATTTCGGGCTGCGTATGCCGTTTGTACACACCGTACTATATGACAAACGTTAATCCGAACATTTTGAAAGAAATGGTCACTGCGATGCAGGCACAGCAGGAAGCAGAAAAGAACAAAGCTGTTCGTTCCTATGTTCGTTCCAATATGGGCGAAATGGTCGCTGATGCACCGATTTGGGGTGACGAAAATGCGAAAAAGACTATTTTCTTGTGGTCTGACTATTCTTGCCCGTATTGCCGTCGTGTTCACGAAGAATTGGCAAAAGTTATGGCAGAACGCAAAGATGTTCGCGTTGTGTTAAAGAACTTTTCTATCCACGGCGAATTGTCTGATGCCCCAGCCAAGGCTGTTATCGCTGCGAAATTGCAGGGTAATGAAAAAGCGGCTGCGTTGGATAAATTGTTGATGGAAAAAGGCTATTTCAAACCAGAAGATATGAAAGATCGTTCAAAAATGGGCCCAAAGATTATGAAGAACGTTATGGCTTTGGCAACAGAAGCTGGTTTGAATGCGGAACAGTTGGAACGCGATATGAAAGGTGCGGTTGTGGCACGTGAATTGAAAAACGTTCGTGATTTGGCGAATCGTTTTGAAATCAGCGGAACACCGTTCTTGATTGTTGGCGAACAGGCTTTCCCTGGTGCTGTTTCGGCTGACAGAATCAACGAAGCATTGGATAAATAATTTTATTCAATCAGTTGGAATTGAACCGCCCATCCGGGCGGTTTTTTGTTAGTGGTTTGTGGTTAGTGTATATGGTTAGTGAATCGTTACACAGGCTGGAATCATCCACAGAAAATCAACCGTCACCCCGATGAAAATCGGGGTCTCGTTAGGCTTTGTCGCGGATTAGTCTCAGGCAGTAATGTAGAGATACCGGCTTTCGCCGGTATGACGAAGAAGGGGGCCGGTATGACGAAGAAGGGAACGGTATGACGAAGAAAGGGCCGGGTATGACGATTCAATTTTTGCGGGGCACGATACGCCGCTATGACGTTTCACAACCCACTAACCACAACCCACTACTATTGTGGGATTGTTATGACACAATGATATTCAGGTACAGGTTTACCGTCTTTTGTTTGGGTTGTGATAACTTTCCATTCAGCAGTTGCACCAATTAGTGTTGAATCGCTTACGCTCTTTTGCATTTGACTGATATATTCGTTTATATCATCACAAGCTCTTTTGCCAACACCATTTTCCTCGTTGTGCAAATTTTTATTTTTATCACCATACGTGAACCAACAAATATATTGGCCATCGTCCACATTGGTATGAAGAGTTTTCCATGTAACTACATTATTATATGGATAGAATCTTGAATAACACCACTGTTCCGCTCTTTCTTTGTAAGAAAATGGCTTCTTTTTAATTTCTTGTACCATCCAACCATGAACAAATTGTCCATGTTCGTATTTTTTATCTATTGACCAATAAACGACAGGATACTCTCCACCACGTCCACCTCTATCAGCAGCGATTGACCTTTCAGTTGTTTCGGTTGGGGCACTAATATCGGCATTTGGATAATTAGCACGAACATATTCCTGCATCATTACTCTATCTATAATAATACGTGGATCATATCTACAAAAAGGTGTACTACTCTGACTCGCAGTCAAACTGTTATTAACCTTAAGGCTGTTACAGGGGATTTTATTAGTAAAGTAAGAGTTTTGTGCATACTTATCCGAACATGACCGATTCGGTTCAACATAAAAAAATGTATTGTTTTTATCCTCTTCATGCTTCTTGAGATTAGATTCATAAATAGCTCTAAGTTGTTTCTGATCTGTTTCGTCCGTTTCGGTTGCAGAATTACTATTAATTCTATGAAAAACTTCGCAACGTTGTTTCGGTGTTTTTGCAGAAATTTCCGCATCGGCTGTACTAAGAAACAAACAATACACAGAAAGTGTTAACAAAGATGTAAAAATTTTCATTATTTGCACCCTTTTTTGCATTATTCTTATTTATTGTATTCGTCTAACATTTTTTGCAGTTCATCGGCACCAAATCTATCGATATAATATTGGAACATATAATCACTGTCTTGTAATTGTTCTTCTAACTTATCATAATGTTTATCAATTAATTTATCGCCGATAAAACCAGCAACCAGACCGGCGGCGGCAACGGTTGCACCAATTTGTAAACGCTTTTTGGTTTTATCTTTTTCGGCTGCCCAGTCCGCGGCATCTTCACTGTTTTCATCCAACAATGCACGGGATAATGATGTATATTTACCACCGGTATTTTATATAAACCGCTTTCCGCTTTGTCATAAACAACCTGGGATTCAATACCGGGTGTTAACCCAAGTGCGGTTTTATCGGCCTTTAATTGGTCGGCCAGGGTTTTATATTCCGTGTAATATTGAACAAGTTCGTTGCCACCCGGTAAAATAATATCCTGGGTTGAATAGTCATATTTTTGGCTTTTGCCATAATCGCATTTGAACGTTGTGAGATACGCCCCCATTTCTTCTTCTGCGTCTGCATCAGATTTTTGTTCACTGATGGCTTGGGCCATTTCCATTCCCCCAATACCGGTCATCGCACTTGATGCACCGGAAACCAGACCGTGGGCGATGTCACGCTTTTTTTCTAACTTTTCTAATTTTTCATTTACATCAGTGTCATCATCGTCTGAGCTGGAATTACTTTTATATGAAGCAATAGTGTTGTTAAAGTTTGAAGCATCGTTCCGAACTTGTTGGACATTATTGGTATCAAAAAAACTTGTAAAATTGGTTGGTGTGTTCTGTATAGTTGTTTCAGCACCAAGCGACGACAGAGCACCAGAGGCATCACCATATCCAACCGCGGGTGGTATCATCATTAAAACCGCAAAAAAACTTACTTTATATTTTTTCATGTCTTAGCCCTATAAACCCTAAAGCTTTGAACTGCTGACTGCACACCCGCCGGACGAATACTGGATTGTGCTGTTTAGGTTGGCTCCTGGTAGTACACTTATAACGTCAACCGATTTCCCAGGACGACCACCTAACTCTGGTTTAAGCCATTTTGTATCTTTTTCTGGTGTCAGCGGGGTGGTGGACAATTCGCCTTTCTTGGGGCATTTGCATTCTTTCTTTATTGGGTCCCATTTCCCTTTGTAATACCCTTGTTCTTCTGGGTTTTCACACATTTCTTTTTCGGTTTTTGCCGGTTTTGTCGAATTTTCAACGCATTTTTTGTTTTTAAGCGTGTAACCATACATACAAACACATTGACCATCTTGTGGGTTTGGGTTCATGTGGGAACCGTGACATTCGCAACTGTTTGTTGAAGACATATATGAACCACCACTTTTTTCACATTTTTTTACGGCATCTTTATCATCTTTATCCCCAGGTTTGTTTCCCTTGTTTTTTTCTGTGGTATTTTGTATGCACTTGCCGCTTTTACTGTCCCACTTGCCAGTTTTGCATTTACACGCATTACCTGAGTCAGTTGATATTAGATATTGTGCTGAATTACATGTGCACTTTTTGTTAGTATCATCCCATTTCCCACCGGTTTTGCTACATTTATCTTCTGATTTACCTTTTACAATGCATTTGCTTGTTTCCTCGTCGTAAACCAAAGATTTATCTTTACATGCGCAAGATTTACCAGATTTTTCTAGTCCGGCATCCTCGGGGCAGGTGCAATCGTCATTTTCCCATGTGCCACCTGATTTTGTGCATTTGTTGCCCTTGTTGTCCTTGTTGCCACCATCATTATCCTTGTCGCCGGTGCCTAAATTCCAGCCTTTTTCATCAATACGGCGGGTAAGTGCACCCGATGTATACAATCCCGCTGCGGTTCCCAGTCCCGCACCAAATGCCGCCGATGATGCCGCGGATTCGCTGCGTGTTAAACGGTATGCATTTTCCTTGAATGTGGTAACATCAATGCCAAACCAATTCGGGGTGCATTGAAATGCATCGCCCGCATACAACTTTTTCGATGCCATTTTGGTTCCGTCTTCGCCCGCAAAGAAATTAACAGTATAAACGCAATCCAATGTGCGTTCGTCAAACATCGCACCAAATTTTTCGCAACTTTTACGCATCAAATCACGCAATTCATATAGACGTTTTTCATCGTCCTTTATCGCATTCGTTTTTTCGGTGCGTAATGTTCCAAAGATACTCATCATACGTTGTGGCATACCGTTATCTTGCTGTTTACATTCCTTGGCAATATTGTCACATTTTTTTATCGCTGCATCGCCGTCTGATTTAGATATGCATTTTTCAAAGTTTTCACCACAATTGCTGGTGATGCATTTGTTATACCGATTACCACAATTTAATACAGATTCATAAAATGCCATTTTGACGTTTATGTCGCGGTCAGCCTTGATTTCCGGCGATAACAAAGTATATTCGTGTGCCGTGCAAGTGGTTTTCGAACGGCAAGATTCCAATTTGTTTTCCCATGTGGTTTCATTATCTTTTTCACATTTCGTAAAGTCCGCACCACATTTTTCAGCCATACATTTACGCAGACCCGTGTCGCATGCGTTCGCACCGGTCGATATCGCGTGTGACTGGGCGTTTGATTGATTGTTTAATGCCTCACGCTGTTGACGGATTTTTTCTGCACGTGCATCAGCCGCTGAATCGCGGGCACCCGGTGCATCCAAATCAGCAAGGACCGAATCGAAATCGTTCGCTTTGTTCCCAACAAAAATGGGTTCCACTGATTCCGAATCGTTTTCCGCCGCCGTATCAGATGTTGTTGTTTCAGAATCATCAATTACCGCATCGGATATTTGTAACGTTGCCGCCCCGGGATTCGCACGCATTTTTCCACGGGCAGAATTATCGGGCTTTGGTGCCGTGGTTGATTGTGGACGTTCTGCAACCGCCGACCAGCCAACATTTGAAAACGCAACCACTGTTAACACCAGTGCAGATGTTAACAAAGATTTCATTAAAAATGTTCCAAACGTTTTTTTCATATTTTTTCACTTACTTTAAAAAATTGCATGCCGATTTGTTGAATGAACACAAACCTTCGTCTATTACTTTTTTGATGTCATCAGTACAACGGTTTTTCAACACCGTTTTGCACAGGTTTTCAAATTGTTTCATGCATTTGGTATATTCCGCAGATACCGGCTTTGCACAGGAATCGCGTGCCGTTTTAAGTCTGTTTTCGCGTGCTGTTTGATATTTTTTTACCAAATTCGCCAACGCTGTTTCGCGGACATTTGCCGCGTTTTTGCGTTCAGTATCAAATTCAGTCCGTAAAGATGCAATGTGTTCGTCACAACCTGATGCTTCCACCGCACATTCGGAAAAAGAACGGTCGTAATCCGGTTGAGATTCGCACTTTTCAAACCCGGTTCCGCATTTTTTTGTCAAACAGTTTTCAATGCTGGTGTTGCATTGTTTTTTGTTCTTTTTCTGGTTTAAATCCGCACTTGTAACCTTGGTCTTTTCGGTGATGCCGGCCGCCTTGCAAGATTGTTCAATTAATTTGTCGTATGCATCAGACACATCATCAGGCGAACAGTTCGCAACCTTTTTCAAACATTCGGTCGTTCCCCATGCATAACGTTGACCCGGGTCGGTGGGGGCAAGTTTTAATTCCTTGTCCGTCAGTGTGTATTTTGTGGATTTGCCGGCCGTTACGTTGGTCAGACCAGATTTAGCCGCAGGTGGTTCGCCCGCATTTGCAGTGCCACAATATTGACAGCGTGCAGCCTTGTTAACCGCTGCGTTTATCGCACAAACAGAATCCAAACAATGTGTAAGGTTTACCTTGGAACATTTGGCCGCAGGTGCCGCATAAACAAACGTTGACATCGTGGCCAATGTAATGATTGTAAAAAAGCCGGTTAGATATCTCATCTCTCTTCTAGAAAATAACTATATCAAAAAATCACAAACAGTGCAAAACTATTTTTGCTAAAACGATTGACATTAAAATAATTTTGTCTATAATGTACGTGTGAATAGAAAAATTGCACAAAAAATCAACTTGTGCAAAAAAATATAGGAGACGAAAAATGAGTAGATTTACAAATTGGCTTTTGGGGGTAAAGTACAAATTAAATATACCCGATTTGGCAAATATGACAGGGGGCTTTACCGGTGAAAATTCCGCCGGAAATACTAAACAGTGTGCTGTATCAAAGGCGAAAATAGATAAAGACGGAAATGTAATTTTTAAACCAACTAAAGAAACCAATTTGAAAGATTTCGAGGAAGCCGTTGGACAAAAAGGGGAAATCGAGGTATCTGGTCGTAATGGGGTTCTTGAAAA
>CACYQE010000004.1 GCA_902776515.1 uncultured Pseudomonadota bacterium | reverse complement strand
ATTCCGCGATACATCATCGAACATTTGTTATTAACCGTGGTAAAAATGACGGAATTGACAAGGGAATGGTTGTTGTTTCTTTTGATAACACATTGGTTGGGGTTGTTATTGATTCTGGGGTTGATTATTCGCGTGTTCGTTCATTAACTGATTCTGGAACGAATATAGCGGTCCGAATCGCGGGCTCTGATGTGTTTGGTTTTTTACATGGAAACGGTTCGAATACACCAAATATTGGATTTTTTAGTGATTCTAAATTCCAAGGTTCCAAGGGTGTAAAATTAATAACCAGTGGCATAAGCGGTATTTTACCACCTGATATTTACGTTGGTAAATTAAAGAACGATACCGATGTAGATGTATTATTACCCGGCGAATTTTCACGTGTTATGATTCTTAAATTTAATGCCCAGGGTAAATACAAATGAAACGCGATATTATAAATTTTTTAATAAAATGTTTTCCGTTTTTGTTGACCATTTTATTATTGCGTTTGTCGGCACCTTGGTTTAATCCGGCCGGTATTTTGGCAATTATTCCGGTGTTTTATTGTTCTTTTATACGACCTGTTCCATATTTTACTTTTTTTGCAATATTAATCTGTTTTTTGATTGATTATAAATTTGGGACTGTGTTTACGTGGACTATATTTTATTGTTTGTATTATGCTGTTGCGAATATACAAACGTTTATTGATTTGACACACACTGATAAGCACGGTTTTTATGCCTTTATGATTTTTATTGGTGTGATTATATTAACCATTCTGCTGGCTGGATTAACATTTTTGAATTTTCTTATGTCTGGGCTTTTGTTTTTATATGTATGTGCGATGTATATTCCAATTACGATGATTATTAACAAGGTGGTGAAAAATGATTGATACAGAAATATCAAAACAATTTGACCGCCGCAGTGCCATATTTTTAACCACAGGTATGGTACTAACATCTGTATTGATTTTGCGTATGTTGCAAATGCAACTTTTTGAACATAAAACATATAAAAAGAAAAGCGAAAATAATTCATTTAGAATCCAAATAAATATGCCTGAACGTGGAAAAATCCTGTCACGAAACGGCACCATCATTTCGCATGATGCACCTGTTTATCGTATTTATATTATTCCCGAAGAAGCCGAAAACATTGACGATTTAATTTCCACTGTGACCAAAGAATTAAAACTTTCTAAAAAACGTGTAGAACACATTTACGCCCGCATAAAAAAACAGCAAAAATTTCAACCTGTTCTTGTTAGTGAAAATACTGAATGGAAAATATTGGCACAATTACAGGCTTTGAATATACCGGGATTACATATTGAAAGTGGTTATACACGTGTATATGAAATGGGTCCGGCTGGGGCACAATTTTTTGGGTATGTTGGTGTTCCGGATAAACCGGTTGCAAACACACCTTTTTATACAACTGGTATCACCGGTTTAGAAAAGACGTATAATAAACATTTAAGTGGAACACCCGGTCAAACAGTTATGATTGCAAATGCGGTTGGCCGTATTACTGGGGAAGATAAATCTTTATTTAAAAACCCGGTCACAGGTAATGACATTAAAACGACTATTAACGATGCAGCCCAACGGGAACTTTATGATGCGTTAACATTGCATAAATCCGGATGTGGGGTTGCATTGGATATAGAAACAGGGGATATATTAGCAATGGTTTCCACCCCCAGTTTTAATCCAAATAATTTTTCAGGGGATGATGCCGAAGAATATCTTTCAGAACTACGCCAAAATTTTGCAAAACCATTTATGAACAAGGTATTTGAAGGCCTTTATCCACCGGGGTCAACTTTTAAAATTGTTGTTGCATTGGCGGCATTGGAATCTGGTGCAATTACACCAACTGAGACAACTTTTTGTCCGGGCTATTGGGATTATGGCGACCGGCGTTATCATTGTTGGGAGGCCAAAGGCCATGGTAAAATGAACCTTGCTGATGCATTGAAACATTCATGCGACATATATTTTTATCAATTAGCATTACGCATTGGAATCGATGCAATAAAACAAATGGCTATAAAATTAGGGCTGACGGAAAAATATATTCAAGAAATTATTCCTAAACAAATGACCGGGATTATACCTGACCGCCATTGGAAAGAATCACATATTGGTTCTAATTGGGTTCATGGTGACACGATTATTTCCGGCATAGGCCAGGGTTTTATATTGGTTAATTGTATGCAACTTGCAGTAATGATGGCACGTGTGGCATCAAATAAATTGGTTGTTCCACGACTTATAAAAACCGATACTAAACCAAAATTTAAAAACCTTGGGCTACAAGACAAAAACATAAAATTCGTTTTAAATGGTTTGGAACAAGTATTAAAACCCGGCGGGACAGCATCAGGCAGTGCTATTAATGTCAATGGTGCCAAGATGGGCGGAAAAACCGGAACATCCCAGGTTCGCAGTATTTCACGCAGTGAACGTCTTACTGGCGTTTTAACAAACGAACAATTAAAATGGAATATGCGTAATCATGGTTTGTTTGTTGGATATGCACCAACAACAAATCCAAAATACGTTGTATGTGTTATAACAGAACATTCTGGGTCCAGTGGTTCTGCCGCACGCACAGCAGCAAAAACAATGACAACTCTGTTAAAGAACGAATAAATATGACAAGACAAACACGTGTTTCTAATGCAAATATGATGACATTTTCTGAAAAACTGAACCGTTTTTCATGGTCTATGTTTGTTCCTATGTGTTTAATTTTAATCATATCCGAAGTTATATTATATTCGGCGGGCGGTGGGTCATGGAATCCTTTTGCTTTACCGCAATTATTTAAAATTATTTTAGGATTTATTGTTTTTGGTGTTGCCGCTTTTTCAAATATAAAATTTTGGATAAAATCAGCGTATTTGATTTATATTGTCGCTTTTATTTTAATTGTTTTAGTTACGTTTGTTGGACACACTGGTATGGGTGCCCAACGTTGGTTGAACCTTGGGTTTATACACATTCAACCATCAGAAATTTTTAAAATGGCATTAGTATTAGTGTTGGCACGTTATTTTGCATGGATGAATTCTGTCGAATTAAGTAAATTCAGAAATTACATTGTTCCTACTCTTTTGATGCTTGTTCCTTTTGGATTAATTGTTATGCAGCCAGATTTAGGAACAGCTATTTCCATTGCGATGATTACTGGCGGTATGTTTTTTATTGTTGGTGCAAACAGAAAATGGTTTGCAATTGGTGGAATTTTACTGGTTTTAGCCGCACCGGCAATATGGTTTGGTGGACTACACCAATACCAACGTGAAAGAATTATTACATTTATAAATCCTGACCATGATGCCCAAGGTGCCGGATATCAAATAAATCAGGCAAAAATCGCATTTGGCAGTGGCGGTATGATTGGCAAAGGATATATGAACGGGTCACAATCACAACAATCGTTTTTGCCAGAAAAACAAACAGATTTCATATTTACCATGCTTGGTGAAGAATTTGGATTTTTTGGTGCCTTTGTGTTGTTAATCCTTTACAGTATAATAGTTGTGGCCTTGTTTTGGACGGCAAAAATATGTAAAAACAGGTTTGGTCAATTGGTGTGTTTTGGTTTTATGTTGAACTTTTTCATTTATTATTTTATAAATATCTCTATGGTTTTGGGTTTAGCCCCGACCGTTGGCGTTCCATTACCACTTATGTCCTTTGGCGGCAGCAGTCTTTTATCACTGATGTTTGGATTTGGACTAAGTCAAAATGCACGTATACACAAAGACCAACAATTATCGGCAAAAGGAAGTTAGAAAATGAATCTGCTTATCGTTGAATCTCCATCCAAGGCAAAAACCATAGAAAAATATCTTGGTCGTGGATGGCGTGTTATCGCATCTGTGGGACATGTTCGTGATTTAGTTCCTGAAAATGGCAGTGTGGATACAGAAAAAGATTTTGCTATGCGTTGGCAAATTATGCCCGGCAAAGAAAAGCAAATCAAATTAATAATTGACGAGGTTAAAAAAGCAGATGCAGTATATTTGGCATCGGATCCTGACCGTGAAGGGGAAGCAATTGCCTGGCATATACTGGATATATTAAATTCAAAAAAATTACTTGGAAAAACGCCGGTGTATCGTGTCGCATTTCATGAAATTACAAAACGGGCGGTAAGCGAAGCCATAGAACATCCGCGTGAAATAGATTCTAATTTAGTTGATGCTTATTTGGTTCGGCGTGCGTTGGATTATTTGATTGGTTTTGAAATATCACCGTTGTTATGGCGGCGTAATCTTGGCAAATCAGCAGGCCGTGTTCAATCAGTTGCGGTTAAATTGGTTGTTGACCGTGAACGCGAAATAGAAGATTTTAAACCAACTGAATATTGGTCTGTCGCGGCTGTATGTGAAACAAATAAAAAATCTTTTAATGCCGGACTTGTTTATTTTGATGGTGAAAAAATAGAAAAAATGACATTAAAAAATATCAATGATATAAATAATGTCACAAAAAAATTACAAACACCTATTGATGCAAAAGTTTCAGATATAGAAAAGAAAAAATCTTCACGCAAACCGTTTGCACCATTTACAACCAGTACGTTACAACAAGAAGCCGCACGTAAACTTTATTTTTCATCAAAAAAAACTATGTCTGTTGCCCAAAAATTGTATGAAAATGGTTACATTACGTATATGCGTACCGATGCGACAAATTTATCAACCGAGGCCATAGAAGAAATCAGAAAATATATTTCTAAAAACTATGGTGATAAATTCTTGCCTAAAACACCAAATATTTATGTTACAAAATCTAAAAACGCACAAGAGGCACACGAAGCGATTCGTCCAACACATTTTGATATTTCTGACTATGATTTGGATGGTGACGAAAAGAAATTATATGATTTGATATGGAAACGAACTGTGGCATGCCAAATGACAAATGCGGAATTTGATTCTGTATCGGTTGATATATTAACAAATGATGAAATTGCAACATTTCATACCGTTGGAACAACAAGAACTTTTGATGGCTTTATGAAGATATACGATGAGGGCAAAGATGATTCTGATGAAGAAAACGAATCAAAATTGCCGGTCTTATCGGTTGGTGATGATATTATTATTACTGAAATAAATTCAGAACAACACTTTACACAACCACCGGCAAGATATACCGAAGCATCATTGGTAAAAAAATTGGAAGAATTAGGTATCGGCCGTCCATCAACGTATGCGACCATTATGTCAACTATTGTTGACCGTAATTACGTGGAACAAGACAAACAACGCCGTTTTCATCCTACATCTGGTGGATGGGTTATCGCGGCATATTTGGCAAAATACTTTGCTGATTTGGTTGATGTTAACTTTACCGCTAAAACAGAAGACACTTTGGATGATGTATCAAATGGTAAAACCAAAAAATTGGCTGCATTAAACGATTTTTGGGGTGATACCAAGGGTATGATTTCTGATGCACGTGATGTTAAAACAGCCGAAATAATTAACGAAATAAATACATTTATGAAAAAACACATGTTTTCAGATGGTAATGATAAATGTCCGAAATGTGGCGGAAAACTTGGTATAAAACTATCTAAATATGGTGCATTTATCGGTTGTGAAAATTATCCAACATGTGATTATACAAAACGTTTGTCTGAAACTAATTCAACAGATGAAGTTAAAAAATCAAACGAACCAAAAGATTTAGGAAATGGGATTTATTTCCGTATTGGTAAATTTGGTCCTTATGTGACGGACGGAAAAAAGAACGTGTCGGCAAAAAAATATACATCTGATACAATAACATTGGAAATTGCAAACGAGTTATTGGCCGGTGGCACCAAGAAGGTTGAACCAATAGAAATTGGTAAAAACCCTAAAACAGATAAAATGATTTATTTTTATCCAACAGGACGTTACGGTGCATATATATCATCTAATCGTGTAAATGTCGGTGTATCTGAACAACCTGATTTAGAAACAGCAATAGATTTAATAAATAATAAAAAGCCAACAAAAAGGTTTATTAAAAAATAATGTCAAAATACGACAATAATTTTACTGATTTATTACGCGAACGATTGTCTATTGTGGATGTTATTGGCCGGCGTGTTCCATTGGTTAAAAAGGGTCAAAATTATTGGGGATGCTGTCCTTTTCATAATGAAAAAACACCGTCTTTTTCAGTCAATGAAGACAAAGGATTCTTTCATTGTTTTGGTTGCGGAAAACATGGTGATATTATTTCATTTACAATGGAATCTGAACATATTGATTTCAAATCTGCTATCAGTGAATTGGCTGATATGGCGGGTGTTCCATTACCACAAATAAAGCAAAAATCTGATGCCCAAATCGCCGCCGAAGAAAGTTATTTTGATATCGTTGAAAAAGCCCAAAAAATTTATGCAGAAAAACTTTTTACACCCGAAGGTTCCGTTGCATTAGAATATATACGTGGTCGCGGTTTTTCAGATGATATGATAAAAAAATATGGTCTTGGGTATGCACCAAAAAATAATATTATTGCCGGAACATTTGCAAATACCAAGCAAGATAAATTAATTGCAACCGGACTTGTTCGCCGCGGTGAATATGGCGTTTATGATTTTTTTCGTGATAAATTAATGTTTCCTATATTTAATGCCAAGGGAAAAATAGTCGCTTTTTCTGGGCGTTCATTGGATGGTAGCGAACCAAAGTATATAAATACATCTGATACAGAATTATTTCACAAAAGACAAACTTTGTTTGGATTTAATTTTGCACGCGAATCAATTCACCGTGCAAACAGGACCATTATTGTCGAAGGTCAAATTGATGCAATTCAAATGCAATGTAACGGTTTTGGTGAAACAGTTGCACCATTGGGGACGGCACTTACCGAAGATCATTTATCAATGATATGTAAATCCAATCGTAATATTATATTCTGTTTTGATGGTGATGGTGCCGGACAAAAAGCGGCTGTTCGTGCATGTGGTTTAATTATGCCTTTTTTACGTGATAATTCCGATGTTCGTTTCGCCTTTGTATCGGGTGGTAAAGACCCTGATGAAATTTTACGGCATGGTGGTAAAAAAGATATGGAAAAAATTATTAATTCATCTGTTCCACTGGTTGATTTTTTATGGAATACAGCAAATAAAAATTACATTGTTCAAACACCATCTGGAAAAACCCAGGCCACACAATTTATAAAAAAAGAAATTGATAAAATCCAAGATAAATTATTAAAAAGTGAATATGAACACGAATATGAAAATCGTAAATTTAATCAATGGCATAAATGGAAAAAAACATCTGATAAAATCGCTGAATCAGTCCCAGATATAGATATAGTAGTGAAAAATACACTGGTTTATATTGTAAATAAATATCCAGAAATGGCGGAAAGATACGGTGATTTTTTAAATACATTTAATTTAGATTTTGAATCAGATGGAAAATCAGATTTTAATCTGGATTTAAAGTCCGCGGAAAAATATATTATTTCTTTAAAATTACAAAAATATATAAAAGATTTAAAACAAAAAAAACAAGATTTAACCGCAAAAATACTTCGTGGCGAAATCGATGAATCCGATGAAATCAACCGTATAGACGATGAATTAAATCGTATGAAAGAAAAACAAGATATGTTAATTTAACCACGATTTTTAGATAAAAATTCTATTGATTTATAATAAGATTCTTCTGAATCGGACCTGCTTAAAACAACAACATCAAAATGACCACCGGCAAGATATCCCATTGAAACCCAATTATTCAAAATAGTTAAAGATTTCCAAATACAATTTCCGGTTGTTATATCAGGGGTAATTAATAAATCAGGAATACTAAATTCAAAAGATTCGGAAACAGAATTTTTATTTATAAAAGAATCTTTACTAAAACATTCATCAAATTGTAATAAACTTATATCGTTTGATACGTTTGTATCAATAACTTCTTTTACAACATTATATCCCGGGATTCTTTCATTACGTGCCGCCAAAACAATTACTGTTTTGATTTTATTTTTTTGTGTTATATTTTTTAATTTTGATACGTAATTTATGGCGTTTTCAATTATTTTTCTTAATGTTTTTATATCTTGCATTTGTGTAACATTTAATGCCGCATCAGATAAATAAAAACCAAAACCATTAGTGGGATTTGATAAATAAGCAATATGTGACAAAAATAATTCATCCCCAGGTTTAGAAAATTTATTATTTTCCCATTTTATAATGAATTTTAAAAATTCCTTTGTGTGTATATTACCTTTTAAAACAATCCAATTATTAACAAGCTCTGTTGGACTAATTAAATTTTGCATTTCATTAACAAAATCAGCCACAGAAATATCAGTATTATGTTTTTGATTATAAATTTGATAATTTATAAAATCTGAAATAATATTATTTTGCTTTGCACGATTTAATACGTTTAACAATTTGTCATTTAAATCGCCAATAACTAAAACTTTTCTCATTATATCCCCCTGCAAGTATCATTAGTTATTAAACAAGAAATGACAAATATCCCCTTCTTGCATCACATAATCACGCCCAACAAGACGCATTTTCCCGGCCTCTTTAACCGCAACTTCACCACCAAGTGCTATATAATCAGATGGGGATATAACCTCGGCCCGGATAAAACCTTTTTCAAAATCAGTATGTATTTTTCCTGCGGCCTGGGGGGCGGTCATACCACGTGTAATTGTCCAAGCGTGTGCTTCTTTTGGACCAACAGTATAAAATGTTTGTAATCCCAACGTGTCATAACCAGTTTTTATAACTTGTTCTAACCCCGAATGTTCCAAACCTAAATCATTTAAAAACATTTTTCTTTCTTCTGGGTCAACAATTTGTGCTATTTCCATTTCTATTTTTCCGGAAATTATTAATACAGGATTTTTATCCCCAAATTTTTTGACAACCATATCAGAAAATTTGTTTCCGGTTGCAGCTGATGCTTCTTCAACATTACACACATAAATTACCGGTTTTGAAGTTAATAAATTAAACGGTATTGCATCAACATCACCCAAACGTGCCGGCACAGATTTTTCCAGATTTTCTTTTATTATATTAGCATCAGCTAATAATTTAATGGCATTTTTATCCAACCCGTGTGCTTTTTTTTCAAGGTTTTTTATCTGTTTTTCCAAACTTTCTAAATCAGCCAACATCAATTCTGTTTCAATTGTTTCAATATCAGCAATTGGGTCAATACGTCCATCAACATGAACAATATCGTCATTTTCAAAACAACGAACAACATGAATAATCGCATCAGTTGCCAATATATTCCCTAAAAATTTATTTCCTAAACCTTCACCCGCAGATGCCCCACGAACAAGTCCGGCAATATCAACAATTTCCAATTGTGTCGGTATTATTTTTGCCGAATTGTCAACAGCAGCCAATTTATGCAGTGTTTCATCAGGCACAACAACACGGCCTGTATTCGGTTCTATGGTGCAAAACGGATAATTTTGTGCATCAGCCGCCGCACTCTGTGTTAATGCATTAAACAAAGTGGATTTTCCAACATTTGGTAATCCAACAATTCCACAATTGAAACCCATAATAAAATCCTTTATAATGTATGTAATATGTCATACCTTTGGAACAAATTCAATATAAAAACCTTTCCCGCAGAAACAATTGTTTACTGTGATGGGGAATATAACCTTGAATTATCTACAATCAGGCCATGCGATATTTCAAAAAATTACGATTTACCAATTCATATTATATATATTGGTAAAATCGCCGGGGAAAAAACGTTAGATATAGATATAACAGCCAAAAATCAAAAACTGTTTTTATCGGTTGATATAGAAAATAAATTACCGGCTTTTTTGAACATTTTTATCAAAAACACCGGGGAAAATTCCGAAATTCGCAGTCATATATTATTGACTAATTATTCTGACTTGGTATTTAAATGTAATGCGGAACATCTGGCCGAAAATACCGGTGTTTTGGTTCAAACCAAAATAATAGGGATGGAAAACAGTAACTCACAATTATCAGGATTGGCGATAATCGATAAAAATGCCAATAATTCGATATCTGATATAAAATTTTCCGGTCTTTTGGATAAAACAGCACGTGTAAAATTCGTTCCAAAACAAAAAATACAATCTGTGCCAATTAGTGCAGAGCACAGTGCATATATTTTTCATGGAACAGCCGGTCAAATAGATTACCTTCGTTCGGCCGGATTATCTGGTAATGAAGTTGATAGTGTATTAAAAGAAGCTTTTATTAAAGATTTTAATCTTTTTTAATAAAAAACACGGCATTCAAAACGAATGAATACCGTGGAAAATAGCAACCAATCAAGGTTATTTCTTTTTAAAACCTTGTTTAGCTTTTAATTTTGGGTTACTTGGATCAATCAAAATAACTTGCTTGCCACGACGGACCTGCTTTATTTTGCTGCTGCGTTTTTTCCAACCCTTTAATGAACTTAAAAACTTCATAGTTAAATCCTTTTTGCCAGGTCATTATAAACACTTTTTATCAAAAATCAAATAATATATTATATTTTTTGTTTTTATAGATACTATTGAAATTGTTGAAAACTGAATTTCAACAATATTTTTAACAATTTTTTTCAATAAAACCGGCCTTTTTGCCAATTTTGTTGAAAAACAAGCTTGTTGAAAAAAAGTTAATAAAATCGATAATTTTCAACTTTTTTAACAATTAAACATATTTGTTTTTTATACTTGTTGAAATTTGTTGAAATTGTTATAATGAAAATATCGACAAGGAGAGAGTTAATCTATTATGAAGCTGCAAGTGCTGAAAGCTTTGGCAAATCCGTCACATTTGTTTCATGTGCCATATAATTTGGCCGTGATTAACTTTATTGCACAATTTATTATTTTTATCGCCTTGTTTGCCATTTTTTATATGGTTTTTGGTCAAAATTTTACGTTAAAAGTATTAAATCCATTATATTTTTTGATATCTGTCATACTGGTTCACCTGTTTTTGGCACGATTTTCAAAACACGATATACAATTAGGGCAAATTTTGGTCGCAAAAATCAGTTTTTTAAAAAATAAAATACCGCGGAGATTATCGGCATAATGAACAGTTTTTTTAAATATTTTGCTGGTGGTGGGTTTTCGGTGACAACAACTGTTGTTATTATGGTTGTTGCGGTGATTTTAGTGTTTATTTTATTAATGATGTATATACCGACAATTTCCCAAAAAATATTTCCAAAATTTGGTTATAAACGGTATTCTAGTTATATACCTTTTAAAACAGTTTATGATGATAATTCTATTGAACTTGAAGATGGTTGTTTAATTCGTGTTTACAAGGTTTTAGGTGTTCAAAACAGTATGAAAACCGAAGAACAACGTGAAAAATTTTTGGAATTAAGAGCACAATTATTTAATCAGATTCATGATCCGAATGTGGTAATGCGTTTTTTTACTGTTCGTGATGCGGCCGGTGAAAATACCAGTTATGAATTTGATCAACCAATTTTACAAAAAATATACAACAAATGGAAATCCCAAGGATTAAAAATTTTCATCAACAGTTATTATATTATTTTGTCTGTTCGTGGTAATGGGGCACGTGAAAAATTAAACCAATATGGGAATTTTATTGAATCTATATTAGCACCGTATGGTCCGCGTTTATTAAAAAATAATTCACGTAATAATATGGCGGTATTTTTTGGCAGAATATTTTCACCTATAACAAAACCAAGTCCGGTCGTTTGTGATGGAAATATAACCGAATTAACAACAGTTGATAATGTTGAATTTTTATCAAATGGATTTGTTAAATATACAAGTGGTGGGCGTGAATATTTTTCTGCGGTTATATCATTTCGTATAGCTCCGGATTATTTAGATGAGGATTTCTTTGACAGTGTAAATACCATACAAACAGAAATGATTTGTATGAATGCTTTTAAAATTATGGGGGCGGCTGATGTTGAATTAGTAATGCGTCAACGCCGCAGTACGGCCGAAAAAGAAAATGATTCAACCGAAGAACAATTATCCAAGGCACAATCTGTGATGGATGAAAATGTTTCTGGAAATCAGACATTGGTTAATTATTATCCAATGTTTATGTTGTTCGGTAAAACCCAGGAAGAACTTACCGGATATGTTGATGAGTTTAAGAAAATCTCTGCTTCGTTTGGTATATCGCCAATTGTTGAAAAGTTTGCTACCAAGGTTTCTTGGTTTGCACAAATTCCGGGGTTTGATATATTCCCACGAACATTTAAAATGTTATCACGTGTTGCGGCAATTAGTATACCAATGTCATCTGTACCAACCGGGATATCTAATTCTGATTGGGGTCAGGGTCCGTTGGTTATATTCCCGACCGCCCAGGGAACACCTTATCAATTTCAATTTCATGTTTCTGATAAACCTGCGGCCGTGGGTCATACGTTGACTATTGGTCCAACCGGTGGTGGTAAAACAACGTTATTTTCTTTTCTGATTGCACAATCATTAAGACATAAAAAATTAAAAGCTTTCTTTTTTGACCGTAACAAAGGGGCTGAGATATTTACACTTGCCGTTGGTGGTAAATATGTGACTATGCACGGTAAGGAAAAGTCAGATAACCAAAATAATGAATTTTTAACAAGATTAAATCCATTGAAAATGCCTGATAATGCCGTAAATCGTGCATTTCTAAGACGTTGGTTAGCAATGATTTCTGAACAAAATGATGCATATTCGGCCGATGAAATAGCACGTGCGGTATCGGTTAATTTTGATTATTTGTCTGATAAAGACCGTTTGTTAAAGAATTTATGGGAAAGTTGTTTTTCTTCTTCGGGTAAAATGCGTCCGGCATTAAAAAAATGGATTGATCCATTACAGTATGGCGATATGTTTAATGAACAAAATGATACCTTGGATTTACAATCACGTTTAACAACTTTTGATTTTACCGATATTTTGCAAGATTCTGTACTTGCACCGGCGGTTATTTCATATATATTGCACAGAATTAATACAATAACAGTGTCTGGTGGGAATCCATCTTTGATTATGATTGACGAAACAGCACCTATGTTGGAAAACAAGATGTTCCGTGATAACTTTATTGCCGGATTGCAAGAAGGTCGTAAAAATCGTCAGGCGTATATGGTGGCGTTCCAACGTGCAAATATATTGGATAAAATGGGTATAGGTGACGTTGTCCGTGGTCAGGCACAAACAGTCATGTTTTTCAGAAATCCTGCGGCCGATGCATCTGATTATGAATATTGGAATTTAAATCCATTGGAAATGGCGTTTATACAAGGAAAGGCGTATCCTAATTTAAAACGTGCGGTTTTATTATCCAGACCAATTAACGGGGAATCTGTGATTTTAAATACAGAACTTGGCGGGCTGGGGAATGTATTGCGTTTATTTGAATCTGGGCGTTCATCTGTGCTGTTGGCCGAAGAGTTATATAAATCGTATGGCAGCAATTTTGTTACAGAATACCTTAAAAAACAAGGTATAGATAATTTGTGATATGTTAAAAAAAATCGTCTTTTTATTGTATGTTTGTTTTGTTCAAACGGCTTTTGCTAATGTTTGTATTGAATATAAACAAGCACCAAATGTAACCGTAAAAAATCCTGAACCGCAAAAGCATATTATTTTATCTGATGACCCAATGGATGAATATCACGGAAAATACTTTTCTTTTAAATTACACGGAATAACCCAGGCAAATTTGATTTTAAAATATCAAATAGAATGTGATTTTATACGTGAATCTGACGGTTTTTGTATAAGAATTAAAAATCTTGATACAACAATAGGATATGAAAATATTGATATAAAAATAGATAAATCACACAAGAAAAATTCTTGTTCGTATAATGCGGTATTAAAACACGAAGAAAAACACGTTGATGCTTATTTGTCTGTGTTACGTGATTTATCTGGTGAAATAGAAAACGCTGTTTACAATGCTGCGAATTCAATTATGCCGGAATATGCGTCAAATTATACGGAAATAGACGATATAATAGAAGGATTTAATAATAAAATAAAAAATCATCCGGATTTGAAATTGATTATTCAAAAAATACAAGCCGCAGAGGAAATAAGAAATAAACGCATTGATCAAGAAGAGACCGGTGAAGATTTGAAAAAATGTTCATGATTTGCTTTTTACAATTTTAATTTTTGTGTTATAATATACCTTGTAAAAGAATAGGGGTGTTATTATGGCAAAATTAGAGGGTTTTGTTGAAATCGGTAGGGATGAAGAAGGAACTTATTTTGGTCACATTGATAATATAAATCCATTTGATTTACCATATCATTTGTTTGATGAAAATCATACTTTGAATATTTATGGTAATGTTAATGTAAGTAAATATCATCCAAATAATTATGCTGGCAAAAAAATACCTGATTTTTCAAATGTCATAATTTCTGGGATTTTTGATTGTTCAAATCAATTTTTTATTAATAAATTTCCACGTGCTGTGCTTACCAAGTTTGTTTGTAGAAACACATTAAAAAAAGAAAAAAGATTAATCACAGAAAACACTGTTTTACCACGTGGTTGTGTCTGTTTTGATTTGTCATACAGCATAGACAGTTTGGATATTTTGATTGATAAATTACCACGTGAAACACAAAGGTTAATCGTTCAAAGAAATCTTATAAAAGCCAGTTTTTTAGAAAAAGACCCGGTAAAATTAGATTCTGCAAAAAGATTTCAAGAAAAATACCCGAATATTATTGTGACAACAGAAAATGGTGATATTATTTTGTCGAACACTTTACGTGATTTAGGCCAAGAAAAAAAATTAGAAAAAACCCCAGAACCCAAGGTTAAACAGCCAGTAACCAATGTTAAAATAGATAAAAAATCTGATGATGATTTGGATCGTAATGATATTGTTGCGGCTTGCCGTGATTCAAATGAAATTTTTGAAAAACTTTCTGATGACGAACTGTATCGCATTATCGCAATAGTTTTAAAAAATAGTAAAATACAAACATTTAAAAGAAAACGTGGTTCAGACGAGGTGATATGTATTTCAAGTGCTGATAAAGATAAAGCGGTAAAACAAATTAAAAATTATCTTGTTGAACAGAATCTTCGCCGTGCAAAAAAAGAAATAGAGCAAAAGAAAGAAATAAATCAAGACCAAGAAATTATTGTTAATCAAAAACAACAGATAAATGAAGAAACTAATGAAAAACCAGAAGAAATTAAAAAATATATACCTAAAAATCTGTTGAAAATTATACAAAAAGAAGCACGAGATGATCGTTTTTTACCAATACTTGAAGAAATAAATGCTGTTAATAAAAATCCTTTGGCAATGAAAAAGCATGATTCTATGCCGATAATTGTTGATGGTAAATTTACAATGGCAAAAAATGTGGAACGTAAAAAAACAAATGTATTAGGCCAGAGTTTTGATGGAAATTTGTCCGAAGACAGACGGCGTATAATTTGGTCTGTGTGTAAGGATGAAAAACAAAATCCGGTAATTGTTTGTTATGGACATATACAGGAACACGGACAAAAATATAAAAAACTTATAAATAAAGCTGCTGAATATGCAGACAGAACTGTTATTACAAAGGAAATAACAAAAGATTGGGTGGATGTAGAATCACTGCTTAGCACTATGAATGGCGTTCAGAATACACCAAAGCCGACTTATAACAGATAAAAGTGCTTTTATATCGGTTATTCAAAATAAAACCATATTGCCAATGGTGCCATTATGGCGGTCATAATCCCAGAAATAACAATAGCCAAGCTGCTAAACGAACCTTCTATCTTGCCCATTTCCATTGCTTTTACGGTGCCGGCCGCGTGGGCCGCGTTACCAATTGCTAGTCCGCGTGAAATAGGGTTTTTAATGCCCATCCATTTACATATTTTATCACTGATTG
>CACYQE010000003.1 GCA_902776515.1 uncultured Pseudomonadota bacterium | reverse complement strand
TTGCAATCTTGACGTATTTGTTTTCCTTTTCGTCATACCCTGTGGAGAAAACGCCCCGCCGAAAGAGCTCTTTTTTCAGATAGCCCTTGTCGGAGTTTCTCTCACAGTAGATCGGGAGACACTTGAGCCGTTGCGCGTCCTGGATGATCGCATCCATCACGGTGTCAACGTGGGCGTGCCACTTCTTGCCGTACATGTAAATGGTGTCTCCGTCCCGCTTTGCACAGGTGAATGCCGTGCTGTCCTCGCCGCCGTAAGAAGCATCAATGTGGCTCAGGCCGTCATAGATCAGCTCCTCATTGCCAAAGAATTCAGGCGGCTTCGTGAACAGCGCACCGGCCTCCGCAATGTGCCGCAGCTCGTAGTTGGCAGCGAACAGGGATGGAGTCATGGATTTCCGGAGCTGGGCAATTTTTTCATCGCTCAGCATTTCCGTCCGCCGGAAGTCCCACACGTCAGCCGGAGGCATCAGCGTAAAAGCGTCATCCTTATGCCAGGGCGTTCCTGTGTTGATGATTCGCCCGCCGGGGTTCCGGACGTTCTGCAGTTCCTGGTAAACCGCCTTGGTGTGCTCCCGTTCAGCCTGGGACACTCTGTCCTTCAGATTGATAATATCGTCCGTGATATATTTCGTGATCAATTCAAGGCAACTTTGCCATTTTGTGGTGTAAAAGATACGGCATCAATGGAGAAAAAATTACAAACGTTGGCAACGTCATATTTTAACGAATTTTCTGTATTAAATGCCAAGGTTGAACGTGAAAATGTTCCAACAGTTAAAGCATTGGAAAAGGAACTTGAAAAAGCAACGTTGATGTTGCAAGACAGACAACAAGCACTGGAAAATATACGTGAACAAGTTGTTGAAAGACTCAATAATTTAAGAAACATACGTGAAGAACAATATAATTGGGTGAAAAAACAATCTAGTGTTTACGAAATTAAGAAAGGCACACAGGAATGGCAAAAACAATATAGAATAAGAAAATATACATATTGATAATAACAACCGCCCGTTTGGGCGGTTTTTTTAATTGTTTTTCACACAAAATAACTTGACATTTTAGTTTTTTGTGTTATATATTTGTGTGTGTTGGGTTAATGGTATTAACAAAAGGGGTATGCTATGAGTAAGTTGAATAATGTTAAATATGGTTTGTTGATGGCTGCGGCGGCGGCACTTTTTGTTGCATCGTGCAACAAGTCAAAGGATAAAAACGAAAAGAAGAATTTTCAAACGGAATTTGAACACCAAAAAGAAATTAATGGCTATAATGCCTTGGCGGGTGAAGACAGCAATGCTCTTCCTGAATATCATCAAATTGATAGCATTGAATGGAATAATTCTTTGGGTAAAGAAATCAGGGATGAATTTGACAAATCCGCTGCGGTTGTAATGCGTGATGTTAACAGTCAGCTTAAATCAGTATTAAAGTCCTATAATATTGTCTTGGATGATACCGTTAGTGTTGGCGTTGGTGAGGCATATACCATGATGCTGAATGAACAAGATAAGTTATACAGATGCTGGGATGGTTATATGCTTGGAGTTATTTCAGATTATGCGGAACGTGTTGGTTTGTCCGAAAAAAAATGTCTCTTTATTATCGATCAATGGGGTCAGATTGTCGCAAATGCAAAAAAACGTTTGTTGCGAGTTAGAAAATCAATAGAGTCACGTTATGCAAAAAGTCATAATGTAACTTCATATATTGAATATGATTATGTTTATGTAGAACCAGAAGAGATTAATTTTGCAAAAATATCACATGCAGATAGTGTGAAAATTGATTCTTTGTGGACAATAATAAAAGCCAAAAATGAACTGCAAAAACGTAAAGACTCTTTATCAAACGCTGCATGGGAAGCCGCTAGAAAAGTCTGTTATCAATAACAACCGCCCGTTTGGGCGGTTTTTTTAATTGTTTTTTTGATTGTTTAATCTTAATTGGCCACATGCCGAACCTATATCTGTTCCGCGTTCGCGGCGAATTCGCGTGTGAATACCGTTTTTAATCAATATATCTTGGAATCTGTGAACCGCATTTCCGGATGGCGAAGTAAATTTTCGTTCATCAACAGCGTTCCAAGGTATTAAATTTACCATACAATTTTTGTCGCGAACCAATTCAGATAACTTTTCCGCACATTCCGGTGTTGCGTTTAACAAATTTCCATCAGAATCACCCAGTAATATATATTCTATCATCAATTGACGGTTGTGGGTGTCGGTAAAACGCCATGCCGCATCCATTATTTCAGAAATAGAATACTTGTTCGCAACGGGCATAATTTGTTTGCGTAAATCATCCGTTGGTGCGTGCAATGATATAGCCAGGTTAATCGGTCGCCCCCATTCAATTAAACGGTTTATTCCGGGAACTATACCACACGTAGATACGGTTATTCTACGCCATCCGATGCCCATATCGTGGTTTGCCCGTTCAATGAAATTGATAACGTTTTCGGTATTTTGTAATGGTTCGCCTGTTCCCATAACCACAATATGTGAAACATCATTATTATTTGCATCACCATTTGGTTTTATCGATTTATCCGACATACGGTCGGTTCGCAATTCCCATTGTGCAACCAAAATTTGTGCAAAAATTTCATTTGCGGTCAAATTGCGTTTCAATCCCAATAATGTGCTGGCACAAAATTTACATCCCATTGCACAACCGGCTTGGGAACTGACACATACGCTGTTCCCATAACTTGTTCGCATTAAAACACATTCGATTTGTTCGCAATCATTCAATTCCAACAAGAATTTGGTTGTTTGACCATCAGAAGATTCCAATTTTTTAACGATTTTTACGGGTAATGTTTGTGCTACCGAATCCAAATCTTTGCGTAATGTTTCCGGTAGATTTTTCATAGACATAAAATCAGGTGCACCACGCATTAACCATTCGGTAATCTGTTTTGCACGAAACTTTGGCTGACCCATATTGACAATGAATTCTTCACGTTCTTTATCGGTCAAATTAAATAAAATGGTCTTTGTCATAGTTTATATCTGTCATCGTTAATAACAATAACTGCCTTGCGGCGTAATTGTTTCAGTTGCTGGTCCGCAATAAACATTGCCTGTTTATATACAGCGTTTTGTTTAATTATATCATCCAGTTTTCCATATTCCTTGGTTTTTTTTGCACTGCATACTAATAACACAGAATCATCTTGGTGTTTAGACCAAGTAAGTTTTTCTAATCCTGCGATACGCTCGCGAATATCGACCGATAATTCATATTCTTTGGCTGTAAACTTTTGTGGAATGCCACCAAGTTTTTCCGCCATATTAACTGCATCATCACAATTTTTGGGTTTGGTTAATTTTTTTGCTATATCCGATGGAATATCAACCAATCTGACGATGGTCATTTCAATTGGCAAACCATGTTCGCGTTCCAAAGAGGCTTTTTCATTTGCAATATCTTCATCTGATATGTTAACGGTTGGTATAATTGTTCGCCCAATAACAATCTGCCAAGCGATGTTTGCACGTGTCGCAGACAGTGCCACAGAACGCTCTGTCCCGCTCAATCCACCTAAGCCCATACGTTTTAATTCGGCTTCGGCATCTTTATCTGTTGGGTTAACACCAAAATTAGATGCGTAATTTAATTTTACGGTATCATCTATGATGTTTTGTAATGCCTGGCGGCGATTGTCGGTTGATGTTTTGCCCTGGCGTGCCATCAATTGTGTGCGTGCAGTAATATCAGTGTCTGTGATTGGTTTACCGCCGACCGTTGCAACCACTGTTGCCGCCCCGGCACAATATGTGAACATTGTAAAAAAGATTGTTGATAACCAGTAAATTTTTTTCATCCTTTCCCCTTTATTAATAATGTTTTCCATCGACACTTATACCAAAACGAAATTGAAACGTGGTATTCCCGACATAGTCTTCTTTGATTGTGTTATCACGTTTGTATCCAAAACTAAGAAAATAGCACGGATGTTCATAATACAACGTTCCATTATGTTGTTGAAAACGTTCAAAAGTCATATTGTAAATAGCGTTCATACGCAAAGATAATCTGTCTGTGATTTGAAAACCTATTCCACCCATAATTTCGTTTATATACTTGTCTTCGGTTCCTATTTCGATAAATTGGCGTGACCAAATGTGCCCCATGTTAAAAAAGTATTTCGGATTACCCAAAACCATATTAGTTTCTGTATGGCGTAATTCAAAATCTTGTTGATTAAGTCTAAAACGTGTATATATGTTTAACCAATCCATATTATTATACCCAATACGTCCGACATAGTCGGATTGACCGCGATGGAAACCACTGTATGGATCGGTTTGATGTGGGTCTGTAAAATCATAAGTTTGACCAATAAATGTTTCAATGTTTTTACCGGTCGGGTCAAAAGCACTCCAACGCACACCATAATCGGCAAAAGTCCCGTTTTCCCATAAATCTAACCCAGAAAAGCGATTATTAGAAAACAATGTTGCATCCGAAAGTAACGCACCGGCTGAATCAGTGTTTCCAGAAAACTGACTGTCTTGGATGTGGGGCATAACAGTCAACCTCGCACGTGGTTCTAAAACCTGGGTCCATTTGGTGCTGGGGCGGAACAGGGGTAATCCCCACTCTAAATACCCATTGGGTAAAAATCTGCTCTTTATACCGGAATAGTCTTCACCATCAAGCATCGTTATGTTGTTAAAGTTATATATGTCATATCTGGCGGCCAGGCTTGCTGTCAAACGGTTACCGCCCCATATTGTCCAAGGCGAAATAATACGGGCTTCACCAATCATACGTTCCGAAGACCGACCTTCGCCCGATATGCCCAAAATATCACCCATAAATGTTGCGTATGTTTCGGCAAACAGTGGTGTTGTTTGATGAACGCCATGAATGTTTGGCAATATGTTACCATCAGGCACAGAATACCGCGAAGAATATGTACGCAATTCTTGAAAGACGTGTGCATCAGCATAGGCATAAGATGATTGCCCAAACAGTTCAATTTTTGCCCCAGAATCCAAATACGGTTGACTGTTGTAAAACCCGTATTTTTGCATATAGGTTTTATCCGATGCACGTTCCAAAAATATGCTTGCACGTGCATTTTCGCCCATATCAATTATGTCGTTGTTGAATATGTGCCAACGATTTTCGCCATCCCGGTTATGGGTAAACGAACCGCGTGTTCTAAATTCAGAATGTTTGGCATTCAACCGGTGTTCTAATTGAAATAATGGGTTTTCACGTGTCAGATATGACAAAGTTGTTGTTAAATCGTGCGTGTCCGATATATAAACATAAAAAGGTATGTTTATTTGCGTTCCCATTTTGTTTGTGGATTCTAAACTTGGGGATAAAAATCCTGTTTTATGCTTAACACCTGGGTCGGGCATACTGAAATACGGAAGCCAAAACACCGGTATATCATATACCCAAAACACCGAATTATAAAACGACAACATACGTTCGTTCATATCGTGTTTTATTTCCTTGGAAGATATTTCCCATGTTTCACCAAGTTCATCACAATTTTTACAGGCGGTAAACATTGCATCACGTGCAATTGTTTTGTCGTTATCGCGTGAAACGTTTTTAGATTCAACATAAACGTGTGGTCCCAACCAAAGTTCAATATCATTTCCTGATAAATCTTTACCGTTTTTACTTAAATACGAATCCGTAAGAGTTATTTTTTGTCCTGATTGATTGGTGATTTCGGTTTTACCGCTTGTTTTTATTGTTTCTGAATTTGCATCATATTCGATTTTATCCGCATTGATAACTACTGGCTCGTTTGTATCAAAAGAAATGGCCAACGCGGATATTGGGAATAATAAAAACATTAAAAATGCCGGCGTTTTTTTCATTTCTTAAACAACACAACCATTATCAATGTTAATACAACCATTTGACCCGAAAAAAGCAGTATCAGTTCCCTGGTATTCGTTACCATCCCAGACAGAGACATAAATGTTGCCATTATCACAGACATCATAACAACCGCCACCGCCGGTGCAAAACTTGTTCTGCGGCGTAATAACGAAGAACGCAATAATACCGTCAAACACAGTGCAGCCAAAATAAGATTCATAATTGGGCTTAAAAATCTGGTACATAATTCAGCCGTTGCGGATTTACGTTGTTTTTTCGTCAGGTCTTCGCGTAACGATTTTAATAGCGATTTTGTCGAAAGACTGCGAACCCTGGACGAATAGTTGGCTTTTTTTTCATTGATGCTTAAATCCATATCAAAATTATCAAATGTTCCGGTTACGTTGCCGTTGCCAGAGATATTCAGTGAACCGTTTGTCATAACAATTGATAAACCATGAACGGTTGATACCAGTTGTCCTTGCTCTGCAAAAATAACCATTTTAGATTTTTATTTGCGTGAATCAGATAACATAATTTGACTTAGATTATGTCCTGCAACCTTGTTAACGTAAACGACTAATCCCTTGGACATTTCCGTAAAAGCAGATTCTTGCAGTTTTAAATGTGCCAAACCATAACGTAAATTCCATTGGGTGTCATAAAATTTTGATTGTGTCATTGGGACAATCCAAGTGCTTAAAATCAAATGGGCGATTGTCAGTATCCCGGCCAATACCAATCCAGGACGGGCAATTCGGGATGGTGAATAACCAGATGCCGCCATAACAACAATCTCATTATCAGATATCAGTTTATTATAAATGAACAAAACCGTTATAAATGTCACAAAAGGTATAATAATGGAAATAATAAATGGCAGCATCAGCATAGTCATACCGATAAAACTGCTGGTTTTAATGCCATAATTCATCAAAAATTTCATCATAGACATAATTTGGACCATCCATGAAAGACCGGCCAAAATCATCAGCAGCATAACAAATATGCCAATCAACTGTTTGGAAAAATATCTGTCTATTATGTTCATTGTATTTTAGTATAGAGCCCAAAACCCCGACCGTCAAATATATTTAAATAAAAACAGTAAAAAATGTTTGCTTTTTTGCGATTCGGTGTTAATAATAAACCTGTTCTTAGAAGTTAAATTTTAAGGGCGGGTTCGAAAGAACCCGCTCTCTTAATAAAAGACGTCAAATAAACCCAAGGAGAAAGCAATGTCTTTTGTTTCTATGCCTCGTCAAGATTTGCTATTGGCCATTGATTCTTTGGCTTCGGAAAAGCAGATTGACCGCGAAACCGTTATTGAATCACTTGAAATCGCAATTGCTAAAATTGCCAAACATAAATATGGCGAAGAATTTAACATTGTGGCAAATATCGACCGTAAAAATGGTGCAATTTATGTAAAACGTTTATTTGATGTCATAGAATCACCAGACGCGGCCGGTGACGATTATAATCCAAACACTATGTTGACCGTTGATGAAGCAAAAAAATATGCAAAAAATCCATCTGTTGGTGATGTTGTTGAAGATTCTTTACCGGAACCTGAATTTGGTCGTATGGCGTTTCAAACAGCTCGTCAAATTATGACTGCACGTGTGCGTGATGCCGAAAAAGGTCGTCAATACGAAGAATTCAAAGACAATATCGGTGATATTATTAGTGGTGTTGTTAAACGTATTGAATTTGGTAATGTATTTGTTGATATTAACGGCAAAGCCGAAGGTTATATTAAAAACACTGAACTGATTCCTGGGGAACGTTTGGCGGTTGGTGACCGTGTTCGTGCCTTGATTATGGACGTTACGCGTTCTAATTCTGGGCCACAAATTTTCCTGACAAGAACACATCCGATGTTTATGGAAAAATTGTTTGTTCAAGAAGTTCCTGAAATTTACGAAGGTGTTATCAAAATTAAATCTGTGTCTCGTGCACCTGGGTCGCATGCCAAGATTGCTGTTGAAACAGCGGACCCATCTATTGATGCTGTGGGTATGACTGTTGGTATCAAGGGAACGCGTATCCAGCCGGTTATCAATGAATGTCACGGTGAAAAAATCGATGTTATTTTGTATTCCGAAGACCCTGCGGTCTTTATCGTAAATGCTATGCAGCCGGCCAAGGTTGCCAAAATCATCGTTGATGAAGATACACGCAGTGCGGTCGTTGTTGTGAATGAAGATCAGCAATCACTTGCAATTGGTCGCCGTGGTCAAAATGTTCGCTTGGCATCTCAATTGACAGGATGGAATATTGATGTCGTGAACGAGGCCGAAGAACAAGAACGCAGAACCAAAGAAATCAAAGAAAAAACAGAATTGTTTATCAGCGGGTTGGATGTTGATGAAATGATTGCTCATTTATTGGTTTCCGAAGGTTTCAGAACAATTGAAGAAATCGCTTTCGTTGAATTAAAAGAATTGGAATCTATCGAAGGATTTAATACAGAATTAGCGGTTGAATTGCAAAATCGTGCCAAGACTTATTTGGAAAAAGTTGAACGCGATTATTTCGAAGAAGGCCACAAATTGGGTATGAGTGACGATTTGTTGAAATTTGACTTTATCAAACGTCCAATCATTATGAAACTGGGCCAAGCTGGAATTAAATCTTTGTCTGATTTGGCGGATTTGGCTTCGGACGAATTGGTCGAAATTTTGGGCGAAGAAACAATGAGTATGCGTCTTGCGGGTCGTGTGATTATGAAGGCTCGTGAAATCGCGTTTGGTATAACACAGAGCGAAGAATAAAAAACAAGGGTAAACAATAAAGAACCAGAGGTTGAAATATGGCAACATTAACGCTTGGAAAATCTGTGACTTTGGATGCGGTGCAGAGCAAAAAGGGTGATTCTGTTTTTGTTGAACGCCGCCGCCGTGTCGTTGCACCCGGCAGTAACGAATTGCGTGACGAACCTGTGGTTCCGTCTGCCCCGCGTAATGCGGCCGATGAAAAATTACGTGCCGTGTTAGAGGCCGCCCACGCACGTGAAGAAGAACGTAAAAAGCGCGAGGCCGAAGAGGCCGCCGCCCGTGCCGCACGCGAGGCTGAAATCGCACGCGAATCACGCGAATACGAACAGGTCAAGGAACAATTGGCCGCACGTGAAACAAATACACAGGCCACGGAAGAATTTGTTGAACCTGTTATGCCGGTAAAGCAAAACACCCAACAAAAAAAGTCTAATTCACGTCATAACGAAAATGCCGAAGATATGGACAGTATGCCGAATATGGGTAAACGCAATTCCAAGTTTTCTGGTCAAAAGAAAGATTTTAACAAAACCGGAAAAATATCATTACAAGATATTGTTATCGGTGGCGATGATGACGACGATGAAGAAATTGGGTTGCGTGGTGCAAATCGCCGCCGGTCCGAGGCTTCTTTGAAACGATTCCGTGAAAAGGCCAGGGCAATGTTTAATGCACCCCAAAAGGTTGCACACGAAGTTGTTTTGGGCGATACAATTGTTGTAAAGGATTTGGCTGCTGCGATGGCAGAAAAGGTCGGTAATGTTGTCAAAAAATTGATGGAAATGGGAATGATGGTTTCCCAAAATCAGTCTATTGATGCGGATACCGCCGAATTAATCGCGGGTGAATTTGGTGCCACCGTAAAACGTGTCGAGGTTAAACCCTATGCCAATCTATTAGAGCGTGAACCCAATCCGAATAATTTGAAACCCAGGGCACCAATTGTCACGGTTGTTGGACATGTTGATCATGGTAAGACATCCTTGTTGGATGCTTTTCGTAATGCCAATGTTGTTGCGGGCGAGGCCGGTGGTATTACACAACATATTTCTTCGTACGAGGTAAAAACAAAGTCTGGTGCAATAATCACATTTTTGGATACACCGGGTCACGAAACATTTACCGCGATGCGTGCACGTGGTGCCCAAATGGCAGATATTGTTGTGTTGGTTGTTGCGGCGAATGATTCCATTATGCCCCAAACAATAGAAGCTATTAATCATATTCGTGCAGCCAAGGTTCCGTTCATTGTGGCAATAAATAAAATTGATTTACCCGAAGCAAATCCCACACGCGTAAAGACCGATTTGTTACAACAGGAAGTTCAGGTCGAAGAAATGGGGGGCGATGTTCAATGCGTTGAAATCTCTGCGACCAAGAAAATCGGTTTGGATAAATTAGAAGAGGCTATTTTATTACAATCTGAAATGATGGATTTACGTGCTGACCCCGATATGCCGGCGGTTGCGACCGTGGTCGAAGCCAAAATGGAACGCGGTTTGGGTGCGGTTGCAACAGTCATTATTCGCCAAGGAACATTAAAGGTCGGCGATGTGTTCGTTGTTGGTGAAACATTCGGTCGTGTTCGTGGTTTAATAACATCAAATGGCGAACGTGTAAAAATGGTTAAACCGTCTCAGCCTGTGATGGTTTTGGGTTTGGATTCTGTTCCGGCGGCGGGTGACCAATTAAATGTTATGGAAACCGAAGCACAATGTCGCGAAGTTGCGGCGTGGCGTATCCAAAAAGCCAAAGACAAGGCAAATGCAATAAAACGCTCTTCTTTGGAAGAATTGTTTGCAAAACAGACGGGTGATAACAAATTAACATTACCAATCGTGTTGCGTGCCGATGTCCAAGGCAGTGTCGAGGCTATTACTGATATGTTACGTGGTATCAAGACTGATAAAGCCGCGGTTGAAATCTTGTCTGCGGGTGTTGGTCAAATTACCGAAGGTGATATTCGTTTGGCCACTGCATCTGGGGCGGTCGTGATTGCGTTTAATGTTCGTGCTGATGCGGCGGTTCGCGATATGGCACGTTCGGGTGGCGTAGATATTCGTTACCACAGTGTTGTGTATCGTATCACTGATGAAATCAAAGAAATTTTGTCCGGTAAACTGGCCCCCGAACGCAAAGAAAACTTTATTGGTTATGCCGATGTTATTGCGTTGTTTACGGTGGGCAAAGGAACGCGTGTCGCTGGTTGCCGTCTGACCGAGGGTATTATCAAGAAAGATGCTTTTGTTCGTTTGTTACGTAACAATGTTGTTATTTATGATGGCAAGATTGGTGAATTACGTCGTGAAAAGAACGAAGTCCGTGAAGTTTCTGGGGGGGTAGAATTCGGTATGAGCTTTGATAAGTATAATGATTTAAAAGAAGGCGACCGTGTCGAATGCTATGAGGTTCAGGAAATCAAGGCACAATTGTAAGTTTGGTTTTTATGAAAAAAATAACAGGGCAAACGCCCTGTTATTTTTATAATGCTTTTGGATTTAAAATCTGTTGTAAATAAAGAACAAATTCATTAGATTTGTTTAAAACATTATTCACAAATGTTCGATTATATGCCATTTTGTAAACATCACACAAATCATCTTGGGATAATAAATCACATTTTTTATCGTTGATTTTTAATTCAAAACCATAACTGCCAGAAATCGCGTGGATATGACAAAAGATATCAAAACCTTGTTTCTTTTTATTAGCAAGCCTGATATGTTCGGGGATTGCATCAACGCCTTTTAATGGCAAGAAATCAAAATTTTTGGAATCGATGTGTTGTGTTTTGACAATTTTTGCCTTGAAAGATTGTTTTTGCAAAAGTGCCAATAACATACTTTTAATTTTTAAAGTGTTTTGTTTTTTGTTCATATTTAATCCTTTGTTTATCCAAGTTTTGCAAAAAAATCACACTAGTCAAATGGATTTTCAGATTTCGTGTATTCAATAGTTATTGGCAGGTGTTCCCATTTAAGTGCCATCGCCAAACCCCGCCGCAGATATCGTGTATAAGATTCAGGTATGTCTGATGCACCACCAACATTTATAGTGATTTTCATTGGATGACGACCTGTTTGTGATGCAAATTTGATTTTCATAGGTCTTTTAAGACGTGACATAGGTGGTTGACGGCGTTCAACCAATTCGCCAACGATTTTGTTTATCAAACTTGTTGGTGCGGTTGCCATTGAAATATCCCACTGTTCATAAATGCGTTTAAACAGATTTTGAACACCTGTGCCTTTTTCCGCAGATATTGCCAAAATTAATGGTTTTATAATCTGATGAAATGAATTTGAAAAACGATGTTTCAGTTTCAATAATTTTTCATCGCGTTCAAATTCAGGAATTAAATCCCACTTGTTTAATGCAACACAGAGAATTTTGCCCGCATCATATACACGTGCCGCAATTCCCAATGCCTGGTTTTCAATGTCACGTGTGGCATCCACGATTAAAATGACCACATCTGCTTTTTCAATTGCATCCAACGATTTTAACGCGGACAGAGTTTCAACGTCATCACGAACATTGGCCTTGCGGCGTAATCCCGCCGTATCCATCAGGGTTATATTGCGACCATAGAATTTTGTTGGAATTTTAACGGTATCGCGTGTAACCCCGGGTTCGTCTTTGACAATTTGACGGTTTTCACCCAAGACCTTGTTTACAAAGGTTGATTTGCCCACGTTTGGTTGACCCAATACGGCGATTTTTATGCGTTTGTCTTCATCAACTGTTTGAAGTGTCGAATTCCCGTTTGGTTTGATTTTTTCTAAAAATTCAAAAATAGAATCAAACCCAGATTTGTGTTCCGCAGAGATAAGCACTGGTTCCCCAAATCCCAATTTATAAAAATCATGAATGTCCGCCATACGCCGTGAAGATTCTGATTTGTTAACCAATAATAATACGGGGGCACGTGTTTTGCGGCGAACGGTTCGTGCCCAATCCAAATCTTCGGGAATTAAACCGGTTTTACCGTCAACAACAAATAGAATCGCATCCGCCCCAGAAATAGCATCTATGGCCATATTAGTTGAATCGGCGGCGATACCGCTGCGTTCATTTTCAAGCCCGGCCGTATCACGTATTTGATATTCAGGGTGCCCAGAAATAGTCCCGTAAATTGTGTCACGTGTAACCCCGGGACGGTCGTGTACCAATGCATCACGTGTGCCGGTAAGCCCGTTAAATAAAGTCGATTTTCCGGTGTTTGGCCGGCCTGCAATAGTTATTTTTATCATGCTTTTTTCCATTGATTTTTTGTAATTATAAAGCAAAAATATAAATAATCAAATCAGGAGGTATATCCATGATGAAAAAAATTAAAAAATGGTATAAATCTGTCCATGATGTTGTTATGAATCCTAAACGCTTTTTTACAAAAATAGTGGCCGATGGTGATATGGAAGAATCTATGTTAAAGGCCTTTATTTACGGTTTGATTGGGGGAATATTGGTTTTGGCGTTGCGTTTAATTGGTGGTGCAACAATAACTATTAGTTCCGTTTTTTCTGCATTAGTAATAGTTCCTGTGTTGGCGGTTGCATTACTGTTTGTGTGCGGTGGTTTAATGATGCTGGTTTCTGAAATAACCGGGGGTGAACGCGATTGGGAAATAGCAATCAAAGGTTTGGCATCAATATTTTTTGTTTATCCTGTTTTATTAGTTTTAAATGCATTGGCTTTTAATTGCACATCAATATGGGTAATCAGTTTGATTGGTGATATTTACGTTCTGTTTTTGTTTTATAATATTGCGTATTACTGTATGCACGGTCGCCGTGGTGCGGTTATTTTGATTGTTGGTATATTTGCGTTATTTATGTTAACGGTGTATTTAACGAATTATCGCATAGGTTGGTTGCTGATTAAAAATACGGGTGCGGCATTATCTTGTTTGATTTAAGGTGAATAAAAAACGTCCCTTGTGGGACGTTTTACTTTATTAAATCACCGGTTTCGGCGTTGATTTTTTCGTGGCCAACCGTGATTATTTTTGATTTGTATTTCGGTGTTTTTGATTTCTTTACGGGTTTTTGCCAATAAACCGAACCATCAGTTAGACGGACCGCATACAACTGTTTGTCTGTATCTAATACGAATGCGGTATCCCCGGCCAATATAAACGGTTTTTCAACATTTATATCCAAACACCACAATTTGTTACCCGTCTTGTCGGCGATTTTACAGAAAGCCCCGCCAAGTCCGGCCGCATAAACATAATCGCCATTTATTTGTATTGGTGCGACTATATCCAGCACAGATGCACCGCCGGTCATATTGCTTTGGCGGAAAATATCCGCAATCCATGCAATTTGACGATTTTTTGTGTTTACCTTTACCAATTCGCCGGTTGAAAGTCCCGCGTATACGAACCTGTCCTTGCATACCGTTTGTTTTTCGCCTGCAACGGAATTGGTTGTTGCAAATCCGGAAAAGATTTTACGTTCGCCATCCCATATAGTGTTTGCAGAATCCAATTTGTACGGACAATCAGTTGTGTCATTGTTGTTTGGGTTATCCGGCAAATTCGGAACCGGACCAGTGGCAGTATTTATTGTCGCTGTATTAAATATTGCACTGCGTTCACCCGGCAAAATAGGGTCGTGTTTGTCACAAGCCATCAATGCAACAGATAAACCACATAACAACAGTGTTGTTTTACGCATATTTTTACCTTAATGTTTCCGCATCTGATTTTATTGTCGCAGGTGCATCAGAATCCGTGATAATTTTATCCAACCATTTATTAGCAGATTCCCGATTCCCTTCGGCCAGGTATTTTTGTGCGATGGTCAGGCACGCCGTGTAATAAAATGGGGAATTTTTTGTGTCCAAATCTGACAAGAATTTTTCTAAATCAGCCGCACTCATTTGGTCGCCACGAAGCCCAACAATATGAATTTTGGCCAGGTCACGAAAATCGCGGGTTTTGCCGTTTTGTGCCAAATCTTCCAGCTTTTTTTCATCTTTACTTAATAAATAAGCATTCCACATTGCCAAATCAGCTGTTGCACCCTTGGTATTTTTGGCGATTCCGACCAAGGCATTTGCATCAGATTTATCAATCGCTGTTTCATAATTTTCAGCGGTGGCCAATTTCGCAGCACGATGTGATTTAATTCCGAATTGAATACCAACCGTTACAAGCATAATAGCCAATGCCCCAGCAATCATATATTTGCCGTATTTTTTTAAAAATTGCTGAGTTTTTTCGTTATTAACATCTTCCCATACTTCACGATACAACGCATCTTCGGCGTGTTCTTGCATGGTCTTTTTTTGTGGTTTTAAATTTTTATTTCTTTCCAAAATTGTGGCCATTGGATATTCTCCTGTATTTTATATGGTACCTTGAAAATTTTTAATTTCTTGCTATACTATAAACATAATGGCGAAACAAATCAAGAACGCTTTACCAACAATAAAACCGTCCACTGGGGTTGTTCCTTTTGGGGCGGATGATGCTGGTTTGGGACAATACATTCGGACAATTCAACAGTTTCCTATTTTAACCGCCGAACAAGAATATGATTATGCAACCCAATGGGTAAAAAATCATGATAATACAGCGGCGGAAAAGCTGTTGGTCAGTCATTTGCGTTTGGTGGTATCGGTTGCCTATGATTTTAAGAATTATGGAATTCCGGTCCAAGAATTGGTTGCCAGTGGAAATATGGGCCTGATGCAGGCGTTGCAAAAGTTCGACCCAGAAAAAGGCTTTCGGTTTTCAACATACGCTATGTTTTGGATTCGTGCCGAGATTTATGAAACGATATTAAATAATTGGTCTATTGTAAAAATTGGGACATCTGCTAACCAAAAACGTGTATTTTTTAATCTGGCCCGTGCAAAGCGTGCGTTGGGAATAATGAACGGTAATTTGTCGGACGACCAAGCTGAACAGATTGCCAATTATCTTGAAGTTCCAGCCGAAGACGTAAAACGTATGTCAACGCGAATCGTTGCACGTGATTTGTCTTTGAATGCACCTGTGCGTAACAGCGAACCCGACAGTGTTGATATGTTATCAAATTTGTCTGATGACAAGGTTTCTGTGCTTGATAGTATTGAAGGACAAGAGTTTCGTAGACGCGGATACGCGTTGTTAAGAAAACATCTGGCGGATTTACCGGAAAGAGACAGGGAAATTTTAAAAGCTCGCCGATTGAAAGAGCCTGCCGATACGTTAGAGGTTTTATCAAAGAAATATGGCGTTTCTCGTGAACGTGTGCGTCAGATAGAAGAACGTGCATTTAACAAATTGCGTGACGCAATTTTGCAAGAAAATACAGGAAAGAAAAATGTTGAATAAATTTAGTTGCCGGACATCACGGATTGTTATGGCATCTGTGTTGGCTGCATTGACTACTTCTGCGGCGAATGCTTTGTCGCAAAAGATCGGGAATTTTGATTTTCGCCTTAATGGCTATGGGACAGCCGGCTTTTTTGAGAAACAAGAAGACCCTTTGTTTTTGGGGGATTTCAGTATTCGTGCCCAGGCATTATATAACCCGACAAATTCGCAAACATTTGGTTTGGTTTACGTTATGGATGCAACGGCATTGGATGAAGAAGAATGGTTTCATCAGGCATTCGGTTTTTGGCAATGGCGTGGTGTTGGACGTATAGAGGCCGGTTTTACCGAATCTGTCGCACAAAAATTAGGATTGGGTTTGCCGGATGTAAGTGGGTTAAAATTAAATGAAAATTCGTGGATTTATAAAAAAATGGGTTCGGATGGTCCGGTTATTGCAAATACAATTTTAACCTGTGGACATGATGCATTACGTGTAAATGTCGTTTCTGCATCAAATTCTTATTCGCAATACGGTTTTTCTGTTTCAGGTCTGACCGATGAATATGATTTTGGTGTTGATATGGGGCTTAAATTAAAACAACCAAGCGGCAAGGTAAAGACAGCTGTTTCGTTTGGGGCATCTTTTATAAACCAGTTGGATGGTTATTCTTCCGATACGTTTAGCCCAAAAACAACGGCTGATTGGCGTGCCCAGGTTTCAACCGGTTTGAATGTTCAATATAACAGTTGGATTTTTGGTTTAAACGCCCGTGTGATTTATGATGAACATCCCCAGGGTGCCGTTACCGATGGTGTTGCAGCAGGGGCGGGTGTAAGTTACGATTTATTAAATTATACACTGTCGTTGTCTTATATATTGTCTGATACCGGTATATGGCACGATTATGCGGATAATTATGTGGATAATACGGCTGTTTTATCATTTAGATATAAATATTCAAAATATATTGATGTTTGGGCTTCGGGCGGGGCAAGTCGCAAAGAACCATTTTTATCGGCTGGTTTACGGTTGATATTTTAATACAGTATTTGTTAAATAAAAAACGCCCCGTTTGGGGCGTTTTTAGAGTTTTACATTTTTTTTCATTTTATTGTATTTCAGAAAGTAATTTTTTAAATCTTTCAATTGTTTCGGTGTCATTCAAAGAACTTGCAATTGAAATGGCTGCTTCTAAATCACTGCGTGCAGAAGCAACGTTACCAAGATTTAAATTCAATGCAGCAGACTTTTCAAAATAAGTCATTGCACGATTAGATAAATCTTCTTTCTGGTCTGCTGATGCGGCACCTTGAATTTGTTCAGAAATAACACGTATCGCGGATGTATAATCGTTTATAGCTTCTTGATATTCACCAAGTGCAGTATAAGCTTCGGCACGTTCTGCGTACACAGATGGGCTGACAACGCCTTCGGGACGTGCAAGAGAGTTTTTATAATCTGCTACTGCACCTTCCCAATTTTTCAACCACAAATTCAATTGACCGCGTTTTGCGTATAAATCACGCAACTGTAAAACCTCGTTCGGATTTGATGCGTATGATGCCAATGCGTTGTTAATATCGTTCATCGCAGATGTGTAATCTTCAAGACGTGCATTCAACAAAGAACGATCGTAATATGCAATTGAATTTTTATTATCTATTTCAAGTGCCGCATCAAAATCCGCCATGGCGTTTTGATAATTACCAATTTGCATGTATGCCTCGCCACGCAATATGTATGCATCAATGGCGTTTTTATCTGTTTCTATTGCAGCGGTCAAATCCGTAATAGCATCATTGATGTTGCCGGATAAAATTTCACTTTTGCCACGAATATAATAATCATTGGCACGCATCAAAGTTTCTTCTACGATTTCAGTATATGGTTTTCCATCTACTTCTTCATCTCCAATTGCACAACACAATTGTATTGTTTTTCCTGTTTCCTGTGCCTTTTTAAACACATAAATGTTTATGCTTACATCTGCCTTTGATAAATCTTT
>CACYQE010000002.1 GCA_902776515.1 uncultured Pseudomonadota bacterium | reverse complement strand
AACGTAATGGATATGGCAGTCGGTGTTATCATCGGTGCTGCGTTCGGCAACATCGTTACAGCACTGACCGACAGCCTTATCAATCCTTTGATTGGATTGGTTATGGGCGGTGCAAAGTTTGCTTCATCTGTTGAAATTAATGACGAAGTTATGCGTGCAATTGAAGAATGGAAAGATTTGATGCCATTGCACGTTCCGGCCTCGTTGATGGGTATTGAAAGTGCACGTCAAATTTTGCCAAACGCGACCCAGGTTGCCGTATTTGATACTGCATTCTTGCAAACTATGCCAGAATATGCTTATCGTTATGCTATCCCAGATGCGTGGTACAGAAACTTGGGGGTTCGCCGCTATGGTTTCCACGGAACCAGTCATTTATACGTTTCTAAACGTGCGGCTGCTATGTTGGGCAAACCGGCCGACCAATGCAATTTAATCACTATGCACATCGGTTCTGGGGCATCGGGTGTCGCAATTAAAAACGGCCGTGCGGTGGATACTACACTGGGTATGACACCAACCGCGGGTTTGGTTATGGGAACACGCCCGGGCGATGTTGATGCCGGTGCATTGTTCTATGTAATGAAAAAACTGAATCTGACCGTTGACCAAATGACAACCCACATGAACAAAGATTCTGGATTAATGGGAATTACAAAGTGCTTTGCGGACCGCCGTGAAGTTGAACAAAATCGCGAAACTAATCCAGACTGTGAATTAGCTATCAAAATCGAAACACACAATGTAAAAAAATACATCGGTGCATTTATGGCGGAACTGGGGCACGTTGATGCGTTGGTCTTTACCGCGGGCGTTGGTGAAAACGATAATTATCTGCGTGGCAAATTCTGTGAAGGATTAGAAGAATTAGGCATCAAAATCGACCCAGAAAAGAACGATAAAGCCTTGGCACGTTTGGATGCGGGCGAATGCGAAATCAGCACACCTGACAGTCGCGTAAAGGTCTTTATGATTCCAACAAACGAAGAATTGGTTATCGTTGAAGATACGTTGGCAATTATGAATAAAACCTATGATGCCGACCATCTGAAAATGAAATATTCGTTTGCAAATTAAAATAAACACCCGCAAGGGTGTTTTTTCTTGTATTAAACAAATCTCTTGTGTTTGCCATAAAAAATAGTATTATCAGCACAACGAGAGAATGCGACAGGCATGTATTGTCGCAAAAAAATGGCCCGCAATCACTGATTCACTACAAATAAAGCAAAAACTTTATTGGCAATGAATTATGTGATTGCGATATTGTTAAACATAAAAAAGGATTGTTCTATGGTGAAATTACATAAACACACCGAAGAAAAAAAGGCAGAAAAAGCCAAAGAAAAAAAAGTTAAAAAATTAACAAAAGAAACAAAAAAAACAACCGAAAAAAAGCCTGCAAAAATCGCAGAAATGCCGGAACACGAATCTGATGCAAATGACGAAAAAGTCTATTTTATGGCGTTGGGCGGATTGGAACACGTTGGTCAAAATATGTACCTGTATAAATACAAGGGTAAATATTTGGTGGTCGATTGTGGTATGGGTTTTTTGGAAGAAGAAATCGGTGCCGGCGATGTTCAATACTGTGATACACGTTGGTTAGAAAAACGTAAAAAAGATGTCGTGGCTTTCGTTATTACTCACGGCCACGAAGACCATATTGGTGCATTAAAATATATTTGGCCAAAGTTCAGAAAACCAATATATTGCACGCGTTTTCCGGCCGAAATTTTACGTCAGACTTTCCGCGGTATTGAATTAGATTTTGACCCTAAAAAAGATATCGTGGAATTTGATGCGGCTGGTGCAACACTGGATTTGGCACCTTTTACTGTCGAAACTTTCCATGTCAGCCATTCAGTTCCCGAAGCACAAATGTTGATTATAAAAACAGGTGCTGGGAAAATATTACATACTGGCGATTGGACATTTAACGATGACAACCCTATTGAACCGGGCACAGATTATGCACGTTTGCGTGAAATTGGTTCTGATCCAAAATTATTGGCCTGTGCGTGCGATTCAACATCGGTATCACGTCAAACACCACAAACAACCGAAATCCAGGTTCGTGACACATTAACAGAAATTATGAAAAACGCCCCTGGACGTGTTTTTGTTACAGGCTATTCACGCAGCTTAGCACGTATGAAAATGTTCGCAGAAGCCGCTCATGCCGCGGGACGAGTTGCCGCAATCAAAGAACGCAGCAATCCAAATCCTGTGCCATACGTTGGTTTGCCAGAATTCCGTGAAATGGGAATTGAAATGAAATATTTAAACCAGGATGATGTTTATCAACATTCTGAAATCAAAGATTTGCCCGCGGAAAAGCAAGCAATATTCTTGACTGGTTCCCAAGGGGAAAAATATGCTATGTTAACCCGCCTGTGCCGTGGACAGGTGAAAGAATTAAAATTGATGCCTACGGATACTGTTGTATTCAGTGCAATTATTATTCCGGGCCGCGAACAAGATGTTTCGTTCCTGTATAACAAATTGGCAAAAATGGGCATCCATACACATACCATATTCGATACCGACAATGTTCACGCCAGTGGACACGCCGGCCGCCCAGAAATGGAACGTTTTTACGATATGGTTCATCCCCAGGTTTCTATCCCAATGCATGGCGATTATATCAACGAAATGTTAAATGGTAAAATGGCGATGGAACGCGGTGGTGCAAAATATATGATGCTGGTTCGCAACGGCGAAATGATCGCTTTGGCGGATGGTGCCGAACCATACGTTTGTGAAACAATTGAAACAGGCTTTGTTGTTATGGAGGGCGAAACCGAACGCAGTGCCAATGACCAAGTCTATAAAAACCGTAAAAAAATCGCATCAAATGGGGCTATCTTTGTGACACTGCCTATCGATAAACGCGGTTTCTTAAAGGGCACCCCAGAAGTATCCAGTGCCGGCATTTTTGAAACGGATACAACCGGATTTATGAAACGTCAAATTCAAATCGAAATCACAAAAGCGATTAATGATTTGTCTAAATCCGAACGCAAAACCCAAGACAACTTGGTAAAAGCGGTTCAAGTTGCATCCAACAAAGTGGTTCGTGCATCATTGGGTGCGGATAAAAAACCACAATACAGTGTGCATTTTGTACAAAAATAAAAAACAAAAGACCTTTGCAAAAACAAAGGTCTTTTTTCAAATAAAAAATTCTGGACATTGAATTTTTATTTAATAAAATAAAAACGTTGATATAAAAAAAGGAAGGACCATGCCAACAAAAACAACAAAAAAGACAACCAAAAAGGTTGCAAAAAAAACAGTTAAAACAACAAAACCAACAACCAAAGTTGTAAAACCTGTTGTTCCGGAAATGGAAACACACACATGCGGATGCGGTGGTAATTGTGCATGCGGATGCCGCCATCATTGTGGCAAATTTAAAAAGTTTATCGTGCTTGTTATCGTATTTTGTTTGGGCTTTGCCGTTGCACGTATTTGCGGTCACAACACACCACGCCATCATATGCCAAAATTCAATCCTATATTCGTAAATGGGTGTTTGGATATGGAATCTGTTAAATGTCCAAAAATGCAGGAAATGTTAAAGTCGGCCGATGTAAACGAGGATGGTTGTGTTTCCGTATCAGAATTGGATACGGCAAAAAAAGCTATGCCACGTCCTGAAAGACATCACAATATGTAATTGTGACGACTGAAAAAATTTAACCGCCGTTTCGGCGGTTTTTATTTGCATTTAAAATAAAATCAGCACCTATCCGAAAGAATATAAATCGACCCTTGGTTTTGCATATAAAATTTTTCTGTTGAATCTTTTACACTATAAAATAAATCAAATCGCGTCCATTATTTTCAAACCTATTTCCGTTTGAAATAAAAACGACAGCCATCTGAGAAAACGTATATAGAATCTTGGCTTAATACGTAAAACTTTTCTGTTAAATTCTCTTTGGTTTTTACAAAAAGTTCTTGAGCTTTTTCTTCCGAATCATATTTGCCAACAGTAGCATTGTTAATATCTATTTTAATAGAAGTGTTTTTATAAAAATGCTTGGCAGTGCTTGCACAATCTGTGGTTATATGCCCGACATATTCAAATTTATCAAAAGACCAGTTGCCACATAAATCACATGATTGGCTGTATACAGAACTACAGCCAACCAAAAAAGCAAAAAACACAATAACTTTTTTCATACATTTTATTGTAAATCATATGAAAACAGAAATCAATATATACCTCTATTATATAAAATCCATTCGTTTTGCCTACGGTTTATTAACCCATTTGATATCTCTCCGTGTGAACGATTCCATGCTTTCCATGCAGATTCTAAATTTTGGTATACAGTACTATGAAATGTCGGATTGTTTATATATTTTACAACAGTTGAATCTGCGAAGTTTTTTGTGCCGATATTATAAGCCAAAGAAGTAAGAGCATCAAATTGATTCTGTGATAACGGTACAGTTATGTTATCTCGTACGGCACGTTCTGCGGTTGCAATGTCGTTGTGTAACAATTCTGTAGCTTTGGCTTCAGAAATTCCTTTTGTAAAATCTTCTCCTGATTTTATTAAATGCCCATAACCAATTGTTGCACCATTGGGTAATGGTTTGTTTGTATTAACAGGTTTGCCTGTTTGGTCATCATAAATAATGTGGTTGCCTTGTTTATCTAACACTTTGTCTTCTTTATCTTTTAACCAGTTTATGCCATCGTCACTCATTTTCATATCTTGTGTATCATTTTTATCTGATTTATTCTCTGGTTTCTGACCTTTGTATACTTTGCTGGAAATTGGTTTGCCATTATCATCTAATTCTTGTTCTTCAACCCAACAACGACAGTTTGGGTGAACTGGAATTTCTGGGATATCATCTTTGTCTTCAAATATTTCACCATTCAATGATGCACAATCATCGCAAATACGGTCATCGTCTTCGCTGTGCCATATCCAAATCTTGTTCGCAGATTCCAAATATTCATTTGGAGTTTCCGGAATATTTAATTTATAAACAATCAATTGCTTCGTTTCTATATTTCCATCAGGCATTAAAACCAACACATCTATCGTTTCTGCTATTTCTACAAACTGTCTAATATCCACATTTTGGAATTCGTTACTTACATCACTTTCGTCATCATTTTCACTCTCTGCTTCTTGAATTGCATTTTCTATATCGTTATCAAATTTCTTTTGTGTATCCAAAAACTGTTCGTATGTCATATCATATTCTGGTTCAATATATCGGCCAGATAAATCTTGCTGCAACTCACCAGGAAACAGTTTTTCCAGATATTCATTCGCTTTTGCGAATTCATCGCTATTTTTATTCCAATAATTATTGGATTGTAATAAATTACGTAAAAATTTTGGAATTTGCATTATAACCCTTTTTGTTAAATAAAAAAGCCCGCATATCGGGCCCCGAAAAATTATAATAAAAAACGCGACAAAATGCCGCCCTCTTGTTTTTTTTATTGTATCACAAATCACATAAAAAATCAACAGAAAATGCTACGGCGTAGCACTCAAAAATTTTAATCGTGCACCTTAATTGTGCACGATAACAATTTTTGGTGGCGGAGACGAAGAGATTTGAACCCTTGATACAGTTGCCTGTATACTCGATTTCGAGTCGAGCGCATTCGACCACTCTGCCACGTCTCCGGTGCGGGCATTATACAAAACCCCATAGGTTTTGCAAGAGCTTTATACATCAAAATCGTAATTTTTTACCGAACGAACAATCGCTGCGACCAATTTATCTTGGTGTGCAGACGTTTTTAACAGTTTTTCCTCGGCCGCATTGGACAAATGCCCACACTCTATTAACGCCCCAGGGACCGTAGAACGCAAAACCGCCAAAGGTGCATGACGAACCGCCGCCCCGGGTTGTTGCTCTATTCCCGCACGTTTAAATGATTTTGCACAATCACTGGCGTATTCTTGGGACATTTCGGCAACCGCATGCTGTTGCAGTGAAGACAGAGCGATACGAATATCCTTGGAAAAACTTTCAAACCCACTGACATCAATCTTGTCCGCAGCGTTTTCAGCATCGGCTAATTTTTGTGCCTCTTCGTCAGATGCTTTTTCCGACAAAGTGTAAATTGAAAAGCCCTTCATAGAACGACTTGGGTTTGCATTTGCATGAATAGAAAGGAACAAATCGGCACGCCGTTGTTCACCAATTGATGCACGTTCCTGTAATTTCAAATACTTGTCGCCAGACCGCGTTAAATAAACCGTAAAGCCCGCCAATTGCAACTGGGATTGTAATTTTTTGGCAACCGACAAAACGATATCTTTTTCCTTAGTTCCGCCCTTACCTATACAGCCCGGATCTTTACCCCCGTGTCCCGCATCAATAACTATTATTCGTTTCTTTTCGTTTTTTTTAACCGTATCAGATGCGTTTTTTGCAGTCGCAGAGGTAACCGCACCCTTGGACACCGTTCCGGCAACAAAATCCAAAACCAAACGATATTCGTTATCACCATTTGGTTCTAAAACCATAATTCCACTTTTGGGTATTTCGGCAATCGAACGGGTGGTTGAAACAACGATATTCAAAGATTCACCGTTTTGGGATTGTGTTAACCCCTTGACCAATGTCCCCGTGGCCATCTTTTTTTCCGCGGAATCATTTGCCGCAGTATTAGATAATTTTACGGTAAAAGAGTTTTCACCATACACAATCGAATACGATGGACGCAACGATGTTTCAATAACAACACGCGTTTTACCGTTGGGTTGAACACCTGTTCGCATTGAACGCAATGTATTGCGTGCCGCAAACGCCACACGTGGCAACAAGCCCGCAACCATTATTCCCAATGCCGAAACCTTTAAAATTCCCCTTCTTGAAAATTTCATTGTATATATATTATATCAAAAAAAATATCCGTTTTCAAAAGAAAACGGATATAATATTCCGATATCTAAATTATCGAGATATACAACTTGAAAAAGCGTTCGCAATAATTGATGTTTCAGACGTAGATAATTCCTTGACCGGAACGATATAGCAACGTGCACTGTCACGCAAAATGAACACTTTTGTTCCGCGGATATATGCCTTTTGCATATTGTCCATTTGGGCACTGGTCAAAAATGAATTTGCCGTCAAAGCATCCATTGCAATTCCGGCATTTACAACAGCAAAAGCACGTTCTGCATCATAAACCTCGGATGCACTTACAACCTCCATATACAAATCAACACTTGGGGCGGCCGCATTTGCAGTCTGAACATTACCACCAAGGGCAGCCACAGCAAGATTTTGTAAAGCAGTGGTTTGACCAGTTACGGTCGGTTTTTGGGTCTAATTCAACTGTAAATTATCACCACAGGCCAAATTCATACGATTTGTATAAGATGCCAGCACAGTATCAACAGCATTTTGCCAATCAGCCGACTTTTTGTTCATATCCAGTGTAACCACTTTTTCGGCCCAACCCCAAATGTTTGCACCAATATTGCCAGCGTTTGCAAAACGCGTAACCATTTCTGCGGAACCGCCACTTACACCCGCACCACAAAAATCGTTCAATTGACTGCGTAACATACTGGATGTTTCATTACCGTATGCCAACGCCACACTGTGGCAAGACATTGCCGCCGCCAACTCTTGACGACGTTGTAAACAATCAGCCGAGTGTGTTTTGGTCAACTGGTCCGCCATCAAAGCCATTGACATATATGACATAACTTCCTGTTGCACATATTTAGGACACAGGTGTGCCGCGGTATTCATTCCACCAACACCACTGCGTGTATTTACACCATATTGTGGTAACAGCACAGACGTATCCTTTTGCAAACACAGCAAAGAATAGTTATATAATTCACTTTCCGTTGCGGTGACACAACGTCCACTTTGTTTTCCCGGGACAACCGTAACATCACCACAATAATCACTTAAACATTTGTAAATTTTTTCACGACATGCAGAATCAACATCCGGGACATTTACCATGTAATAAGTATTGCGCATATTTGTTTGATACGCATTGGCCAACCCTTGGTTACCACGCAAATTCGAACTATTTGCCGTATTAATCGTGTTTATATTATACAAACCGCCGGCACGCAAACCATTTGTCGTAGCAGACGATGTTGCGACCGTCCCGGCCGACACACCATAAGCCCCGGCACCAATTAAACACGCACAAACCGCACCAAAAACATTGAAAAAGTGTTTCATACATTCCTCTCTTATAAGAAAATTTTATCATAACACAAAAAATAAAGCAACAGTTCATTTGCTAAAAAATAAACTTATTTGTTGATTTGGTAAAAACAGCCTGTTAATATCAGAATATGTTGTTACCAAACGAAATTTTACCTGAAATTTCAAATGCCCTTGTATCCATAAGGGGGTTTCTTTGACCCCGAAAATCTGGATAAGCAAATCAGGGAATTAAACGAACAATCACAAAGCCCGAACTTGTGGGATAATCCGGACACAGCCCGTGCATTGTTACAAAAAAAATCTGCCAAGGAACGCAGTTTAAATGATTTTGTATCAATGGAAAGCGAATATAAAAATTTAAAAGACTTATACGAAATCGCACCGAATGACCCAGATGTTATAAAAGGTATTGAACAATTATATCAACGTGTCCAGACGGCAAAATATATAACACTATTTAATCAACCTGCTGATTCCAACGATGCGTTTTTGTTTATCCAGGCGGGTGCCGGCGGAACCGAGGCCCAAGATTGGGCACAAATGTTGGCACGTATGTATTCACGTTGGGCGGAACGTCATGGATTTAAAATTGAAACAGTTGAACAGCACGATGGCGATACTGCGGGCATAAAAAATGTAACGTTTCGAATTGTTGGCGAACGTGCATACGGTTGGTTGCGTAATGAAATAGGCGTTCATCGTTTGGTTCGTATATCACCTTTTAATGCGAATGGGAAACGGCAGACCAGTTTTGCTTCTGTTGACGTTTGGCCCGATGTGGATGATTCCATTCAAATTGAAATTAATGACAAAGATTTAAGGATTGACACATATCGTTCTTCGGGTGCGGGTGGACAACACGTCAACAAAACCGACAGTGCTGTTCGCATAACACACATTCCGACTGGAATTGTTGTCACGTGTCAAAACGAACGCAGCCAATTTCAAAACAAAGATATGGCGATGAAGATGTTACGCAGCCGCCTGTACGAATTGGAACTGCAAAAACGTGCCGCCGAAGAAGATGCGGCCAAAGCCGCCCAGAAAAAAATTGAATGGGGCAGTCAAATTCGAAACTATGTCTTGTACCCGTATCAGTTGGTCAAAGATGTTCGTACAGGCACCGAAACATCTGATTCCGATGCTGTATTGGACGGCGATTTGGACCAGTTTATGCTTGATTTGTTGCAACGTGGATAGTGGTTTGTGGGTAGTGGTTTGTGAACGTCATACCGGCGTATTGGGCCCCGCAAAAATTGAAAATTTTTGTGGGTGATTTCGGCCGGTATCTCAACGTTACCGCCTGAGACTAATCTGCAACAGAGTCTGACGAGCCCCCGATTTTCATCGGGGTGACGGTTCACTAACCACTTACACTAAACACTAATCCGGTTGTTTTTATTAATTTATAATGTTGCTGATTAAATCAAAACTGGTGCACCCGGCGCGATTCGAACGCGCAATCCCCGCCTTCGGAGGGCGATGCTCTATCCAGTTAAGCCACGGGTGCAAATATGCAACGATTATAATGTCACAAGCCCGCAAAATCAATTAATTTTATTGATTTTTCAAGAAAGTTTTCTTAATATTCAGCGAAACAAGGTTAATCTATGAAAATATGCACCATTTTTGCCGTTCTGTTACTGTTTGGTTGTAACAGCGTTTATGTTAATGGCACAATGGAACCAAATTCAATCGTGCACGCAAAGCCGTTGGGTTATGGTATGAAACGTGCTTTAAAAGAACAATTACAAAATCGCGGTTACGATGTTCGTGTTGGTAAATTACGTAAATTATATGGCGAAACATCTGAACGCGAAACACTGGAATTGCCTTGGAATACAAAATATGTTGTGCGTATAGATGAAAAAGAAGATATTTTTATGCCATGGTGTGTATTTAACGGTTTTTGGTGGTGGCGTTTCAGTTTATCCATCGCTGACCAACAATCAGGTAAAGAAATTTTATCTTGGCGTGGCCGCGGTTGCCAAAACAGTTCATTACGAAAATTAAATGAAATCTTAGATGAATTAGAAAATAAAAAGGAAAAATAAAGATGCAAAATACAAAACGAACCTTTCCGGGATACAAAGAAAAAGTTTTAGCGAAACAACAAAAAAAACAGGAAAAACAAAAAAAAGCAGAAGAAAAATGGAAAAATTCTTTGCCACCTTTTTTAATGGTGCGTTCCGGGGTGTTTAACATACCGACAATTGTTGCACTTATTTGCGTTCCCATTGCGATACGCACGGGGCAAGTTAATTGTCACGACACTATCACAAGTTCTCTGTCTGCATTTATTCAATTTGGATGCTATCTGTTGCCAATAATTTTCTTTATATTGGCATACGAAGATGCCTATTCACAAAAAGAAATTATAACATCTAATGTTGATCGTTATATTGATGGTGCCGCATCATATATGTTAGATATTTCGTGGTATAAAAATAAACTTCTGGCAAAAAACATAATAAAAGGCAAAGCTGAACGCAATGCCAAGTTATTTGAACGTTTTATACAAAGACCAACATCAGTAAACGATGCCAAAACCGCAAATGCTATTATATCGGGACATTTAAAAACACATCCCGAAGATGTTAAACGCGTTATTGACACATTTGAAACAGGCACAATGCCGAAACTTCTGCAAAGAAAAATAAACAGATTGTCAAAAAAACATCTTTAAAAAAACGGTGCAAATCGCACCGTTTTTTATTTCACAACATTGATTATTATTCATCAATGTTTGCGTATTCACAGAAACCTTCGTTCGTGTCACAACGCGAAATTGTTCCTTCACTAATAAAATAACCCTGGGGATGCAAACATGCCGGACAAACCTTTGGTGCCTCGGTTCCAATGTGCCACATACCACAATTTGTGCAACGCCACATAACAATTTTATCCTGTTTGAACAGCGTTCCATTTTCAATTGCATCAATCAATGCACGGAAACGCGATTCGTGATAACGTTCTGCATAACCAATGTTCTTTAAAACTTCGGCAATTGCTGTAAAACCTTCTTCGGCTGCGATTTGTGCAAAGCGTGGATACATATCGGTATTTTCTTCGTGTTCACCGTATGCCGCAGCCTGTAAATTTTCAAGTGTTGTTCCAATTTTTCCCGCTGGGAACGATGCTGTTATTTCCAAAGAGCCGCCTTCCAGAAATTTAAATAATCGTGATGCGTGTTCGCGTTCTTGTTCCGCCGTTTCCAAGAAAATTTTAGAAATCGCCTGAAAACCTTCATCTTTTGCCTTGGATGCAAAAAAGCTGTAACGATTGCGAGCCTGGGATTCACCGGCAAATGCAATCAACAAATTTTTTTCTGTTCTGGAACCTTTTAACGATACCATTTTTTCTCCTTTTTTCTTTCGGTTTAATAAAAATTATCTTAGCAAAAATTGTAAAAAAAATCAAATTTTATCTACTTTTGCACCATTTGCAATGGCGTGTATAACATGTTTATATTCGTCATAAACCTTTAAGCCCAAATACGCCCTGGCCTCTTCCAAGGTTTTACCATATCCCCAATACATAGTGTTACCGGCTTGATATTTTGCAACGATGTATTCTGGTTCGGTCCCGCCAGATATGTACGGACCATAACAATTATACCCAACATGCTTGGCATCCCAAAATTCAAACAAGGTATCTTCAACACGATTTTTCTTTTTAAGCAAAACCATATCTACCTTGCGAACACATGTAATTTCATACGGAAAATCAATTTGAACCCGCCACAGGCCGCCAACAAAAGCCAGTTTGCTTATATCAAAATTTTTTACTGGAAACATTTTACCGTTACAATCCACCGCGGTTTTGTTGCTATAAACAGCTTCGACCCAGGCCGCACTCTTTTGTTTAGTATTTTTATATTCATCCAGCGGATTTGTCCAACATGTTTCAAGTTTAAACATTTTTTTCTTCCATTTTTAAAAACATTTTTTCTATTTCTGAAATCAATTCATCTATACCAATGCGACCGGCGGCACTTATACACATAATCTGGGGCTTTTTTTTGCGGCCAAAAGATTTCTTGAACGCGGTCAATTTTTCAGATAATTCATCTTCGCTAATTGCATCGATTTTATTTATCACAACCATTTCTGGTTTTCCCAGTAAACCGCCACCGTAACTGTCCATCTCGGAACGAATTGCCGCATACCTGGTCGCCAAATTTTCTTCGGTTGCATCAATTACGTGCAATATCATTTTTGTCCGTTCAGCGTGACCAAGGAATCTGTCACCCAAACCAACACCGGTGTGTGCCCCCTCTATCAATCCGGGTAAATCGACCATCACAAATTCACGATTATGGGCATACATAACACCCAACTGAGGATTCAGTGTCGTAAATGGATAGTTAGCAATTTTTGGACGTGCCGATGTAACCGCCGACAACAATGTAGATTTACCGGCATTCGGAAAACCGACCAAACCAATATCAGCAATTAATTTTAAACGCAAAACAACCGTTCTTTCTTCGCCGGGCAAACCGTCATTAGCCTGACGCGGTGCACGATTGGTTGGACTTTTAAAATGTAAATTTCCCCAACCGCCGTTTCCGCCACGTGCCGCCAAGTATTCCATGCCATCAACATTCAAATCAGCGTATTCTATCTCTTCATTTTCGGACAAAATCACCGTTCCTGTTGGAACCGGCAAGACCAGAGTTTCGCCCGATGCACCTGTTCGCATTTTGCCCATACCGTTTTCACCACGTTGGGCCGCAAAGTGCATTTTAAAACGATAATCAATCAGCGTATTAACATTTGGTACCGCACGAAAAACAACATCACCGCCGCGACCGCCATCGCCACCGTTTGGACCGCCAAATTCAATATATTTTTCACGCCGGAAAGTGGCCGCACCGTTGCCGCCATCACCTGCTTTGATAAAAATTTTTGCCTTGTCTAAGAATTTCATACGGCCATTATAACTTAAAAACTTGCTTTTTCCAGCATAAATATTATAATTGTCATTGTCACCGCAAGGTGAAGATGATTCTGAAATCTTTGTGGAATAGTCGTTTTGGACCCGGGGGCGGTACCCGGCACCTCCACCAATAAAAATCACGGGGGTGTATCAGTTTCGACAGACGCAATAAAGACAAAAGGCTGAATCCGACATGGTCGTCGTTAAATACCAATAAAAACATGAATGGCGATAGAATCGCTGCGAACGACAATGTTCGCCTTGCAATGGCTGCCTAATATGGCGTTGGATGTGGTTGGCAATTGTTAGCCCGTCCGTTTTAGCTTTTGCGGGGCCCGCCGGGTGCCTGGCACCAGAAACCCGGCTAACAAATAACAGGAACAAAGGGTAAAAAAATGTTAGGAAAAATTAAAAAAGTATTTTTTAGTGGCGTCTTTGGCGTTTTATATATTTCTTTTATCGGCCAGTTGGTTTACATCTTGGGTTGGGTCGATTCTGTTGAAGATAAAATGAAACTTTTGGCAATGTTGTCGATTGAATGGTTGGTTTTGATTTCGGCTCGTTACTTGTCAAAACGTTCAAGTTCAAGTCAACAACGTGGTGGCTTTAATAGTCATCGCCGTTAATTGGGTGATAAAAATAAAAGAATCCCCAAATTTGGGGATTTTTTTATTACCCTTGAAAACACAAAAAAATAAGTCTATATTAATCAGGCTATGAAAGAATTTATTTTACCTTGTCGCGATTTAGTCGTTCAGCCCGGGATAACCGTTCCGGTCTATATTGATAATACAATATCCATTTCGTGCATCGAAGCCGCTGCCACATCAACCCAACGTTTGATTTTGGTTCCGCAACACTGCACGGGTTATCCAACAAGTGCCAATGATTTATACGAATATGGAACTATTGGCGATGTGGCACACGTTTTGCGTATGCCTGATGGTGCAATTCACGCAATTGTTCGCACGACTGATGCGGTTAAATTAACCGATATTTCTGTCAAAGATGGTATATTCACCGCCGATGCCGAAAAAATTCCAATGATAAACGACATGGACGATGAAAAAACGATTATGTTGCGTGAAAAAATCTTTGATACTGTTCAATCTATGGCATTGTTCCGTAAGTTAAAAATCGACAAAATTCGCAACATAATTCAAAATTACCCTTTGCCGGCTTTTATTGATTCCGTGTCACAAACTGCGGAAATCGACACAGATACCGCCGTCAAGATTTTAACTACGCCATCTTGGTACGATAAACTGATTATTTTGTTTGAACAAATAAAGGTTATTTACGAAACTTCCAAGGTTGAAGAAAACATCAATCGCAGAATCAGTATGCAAATCGAACAAGGTCGCCGTGAAGCTATTTTACAAGAAAAAATGCGTGCAATCCAAAAAGAAATGGGCGAAGACGGCGAAGAAGCAGATTCAGAAAGTATGCGTAAAAAAATCGAAAAAACTAAATTGCCCGCTGAAGCACGTGAAAAAGCGATGTCTGAATGGCGGCGTATGCGGAATATGTCACCAATGTCAAATGAAGGTGGTTTGATTAAAACATATCTGGATGAATTGTTGGCTATGCCGTGGAACAAATCCGACAAATCAGAAATTGATTTAAATACCGCACGAAATGTTTTGGATTCAGAACATTCAGGAATGACACCGGTCAAAGAACGTATCTTGGAACATATTGCCGTAATGAAAAAGACAAAATCTAACCGTGGCAGTATTCTTTGTTTCGTTGGTGCACCAGGTGTCGGAAAAACTTCGTTATGCAAATCTATTGCAAATGCTTTGGGACGTAAATATTGTCGTATTTCACTTGGTGGTGTTTCTGATGAATCTCATTTTCGTGGTCACCGTAAAACATATATTGGCTCGCAACCGGGCCGCATTATGGATGCGTTAAAACGTGCCAAGGCAAACAACCCTGTTATCGTGTTGGACGAGATTGATAAAATGGGGCGTGATTGGCGTGGCGATCCTGAATCTGCATTGTTGGAAATTTTAGACCCAGAACAAAATAAATCTTTCCGCGACCATTATTTGGAAGTAGATTTTGATTTATCAAACGTATTGTTTATTGCAACAGCAAACAGTTTGAATATGTCCAGTGCATTAAAAGACCGTATGGAAATAATCGAAATTCCCGGATACAGCGAAGACGAGAAAGTTCAAATTGCACGCGAACATTTGATTGAACGTGCTGCACATGACACGGGTTGGGATATCAACAACATTGAAATTTCTGATGATGCAATTCGTCATATTATTCGCAAATATACGGCCGAACAAGGTGTTCGTGAATTGCAACGCGAATTGACGGCAATACTACGCAGAAGTCTGCTGGAAAACAATGGCGAAGATATTAAAACTGAATTTTCAATCCAGAAAGTTGATGATTTGTTATCTGTTCGTCAATCGGCTGGTTTTTCAAAACGCATTGGATTTGGTGTTAACGCATAAACAAATGGAAACATTATGATTTTGGTTATAAATACATCTGGGGCCGGGTTAGAATTTGTTTTAGACAATCATTACAAAGCGGTAACGGTTGAAAAACAATCCACTGCCCTGCCAACAGAAACAGAACGATTCTTGACCGAATGTAATGCAAAATGGTCTGATTTAACGGCCATCGGCGTGGTTGTTGGACCGGGCAGTTTTACCGGCATCCGCATGGGAATCGCATACGCCAAGGGGTTGGCATTGGGATTAAAAATCCCCGTGATCCCTGTGAATGCGTTTGAGATATATTTGGCAAAAACGCCCGATGCGTTTGTTGCAATTGATTCCGGACGCGGTGATTTCTTTGTCGCATCAAAATTACACAGTCCGTGCACAATGAGTATTGAACAAGTTGAAACAGAACAAATGAAATGTCCACGAACCGTTGGACATAAACCGTTTGATTTGACCGATGCAATTAATGTTATCAAGCAAAAATTGTCATCTGGTGTAAACGAAGCTGTCGTTCCAATGTATCTACGCCCCAGTTATGCCGAGGTTGCAAAGAAAAAAAATGCTTAATCAACTTGCTGATTTACATAAAATCTGTTTTCCGCATAAACCTTGGTCTGCGGATGATTTTGCAGATTTAAAAAAATCAGGCTGTGAAATCGTGGCAAGTCAAAACGGTTTTATCGTTTGGCGAACTGTTTTGGATGAATCTGAAATCATAACTATTGGTGTTCATCCCGATGCACGTGGGGCCGGCATTGCAATTGCTATGATTGGACTGATGGAAAACGAAATTAAAAAAAATGGTGCAAATAAAATTTTTTTAGAAGTTTCACACAAAAATACAGCAGCAATTAAATTGTATGAAAAATGTGGTTTCATCATTATTGGCAAACGCAAACAATATTACAGCGATGGCAGTGATGCCATATTGATGGAAAAGAATATTTAACTTGACAACTTTTATAATTAGTATAACATACCACAAAAAGGATTATAAAATGGAAAAAAACCTGCAAGTATCAGAGGTGGTGAAAATTGTAGTCGCAGATACTTTGGATTTAGACTATAACGAAAGAACTAATATGACATTGGATACTAATATCGTAACTGAATATGGTGCCGACTCTTTAGATATTCCAGATATTGTTATTAAAGTTCAAAAAAACCTGGGGATTAATTTAAGTGGCGACCAAGAAACAACTTTGGTTGCTAATATCAACATAAAACCAACAATCAGCACTATCGTTAACTTTATGAACGGCGACAGAAAAAGTTTTGTTTCAACACAGGAATCAACACAGTCAAAAGAAGAGCAAAAAAATAACATTGTAATAAAACAAAAATCTTCCACATCTGCAATTATTAAACAGATTATAGAACAACACCTAGATCTTCCGGAAACAACAATCACCATAAAGACCAGCCTTAATACAGACCATTATGTAGATTCATTAGATGCCTTGAGAATTGCTGCAATTATTGATGAACAACCAGGGCTAAAAATGACTTCAAAAGAATACAATATTTTAGCACATAAAATTGCAACAAGACCAATTGTTGCCGAGGTTTTAAGAGTAATTTACAGACGAAAATGGAAAAAACAATACGGTGCAGAAAACAAAGAAAAATTATTTAACAAATTTAAAACATTAAAGTTAAACACCCTTAAACCAATAAAGAACAAACACAAATAACCACAAATCGCCGTTTCACCGGCGATTTTTAATTTGTAAAAAAACGATAAACGTGATAAAATATCAACATACAAAAAAAAGGAAAGACGGATGAAAAAAACATTATTATCTGTTCTTGCAGGACTAACTGTTATGAATGTGGCTTTTGCTGACGAACCATCGGTCGAGGATAGAAAAAAACTGTGTCAATTACTAATAGACAAAGGCACACATGTTTGGGTGGAAAAAACATCCGCTTGTATTCCAGTCAACCCATGTGCATCCGAAACCGATATCGATATAAACTCGGCATATTGTTTGGAAATACCAATACCCAACCAAGCCGACAAACGTAAATTGGTGTTTGATAAATATGCCGAAAAAGCTTTAAAAACTACTGTGACATCAATCAAAAATTTGCCACCGGATTCCACAGAACCAGATCGTTCTTATTATGGTGTTCAAACAGCCGATGGCGGATATTTTGCGGCATTCAGTGAAGCTTATGGTTATGATGATTGCCTTTCTTTTGTCGTCCAATCGGCACTTGCATACGGTGCATTTAACCAAGATTGTTTTAACAGTTGGATGCGTGATGTTATGGATTCTGCTGGGGCACCAAAATCTTATGTCCACAAGGTAGTAATTTATACAGTTGGCCAACGATGCAACGAAATACAAGAATTTGCAAAAACACTTAGCGGAAAGCAAATTGGGCGTGATACATCAACGACACTGTGCAAACTTACCTGTGTAGATGAATAATAAAACAAGGATAAAAAAATGAAAAAAACATTGTTATCTGTTCTGGCGGGATTAACAGTTATGGGGGCCGCATTTGCCGATGGTCCTTCGGTTGAAGACCGTAAAAAACTGTGCCAATTATTGATAAAAGAAGGGACCCATGTTTGGGTGGAAAAGACCGAAGCCTGTGTTCCGATCAATCCATGTCACAGTGATGATTCAAAAATAAAAGAAGCATATTGTATTTACCCATACGATTTGTATTTTGCTAGTGGCGAAGCCGTAGAAATTTTTGCAAAAAAATATGCCAACAATATATTAAAAACGGATGTGGCAAAAACAAATGTACATGATTCTGTAAAGACAATAGAAAAAGAAAAGAAAAAAGGATATAGGTATGCTCTTGAGGGTGGATATTTCTATCTTCAAATGCATACAACCGATGGCGGTTTTTACAGTGTTCCCGTTGCCTTGAGAACAGAATTAGAAGGTAGGCACCTGGATCCAGTTTGTATTGCCTTTGGCAAAGATGGAACTTATAATCAAATGGGAATTCGTACTGTAGACTATTGTGCCAATGTAAACGAACAAGAGTTTTCCGAAATGAAAGATTTTTTAGATGAATTATTAATAAGTATTCCAAAGGACAAATACTACACAATTTTCGGGGATATGGCTTTCTACTTCCATATAAATTAAACCGCCAACACTGGCGGTTTTTATTTACCATTAACAAAATCTAACACACGATTATCAAAAATTACATCACGTATGCCAAGTGGTCGCATAATATGCATATCGGTTGCACTGCGTGTTCGCGACAAAGCGACATATGTTTGCCCGTGTTCAAACGCACCACGAGCAATATCCAAAATAACCGCATCCAATGTTTTCCCCTGGGCTTTGTGTATCGTCATTGCGTACCCCAACATCAATGGGAATTGTTTATACGCCCCTGTTTCATTTTCAACCAATTTGTCGTTTTCATCACGTGAATATTCAATTTTTTGCCATTTTTCAGGTCGCACAGATACAATATCACGTCTGTTATTCAATAATTGAACCGTTATTTCACGTGCACCCAAACTTTTCACTATTCCCATGGAACCATTATGCCATTGATTTCCATTTTTAACAAAAACAACCAATGCCCCAACCTTTAATTCCAAATTCATTGGGGCCGGCACATCACGTTCAGAAAAATTACCTGATAGTTCGCCATTATATGTTACCGCAGGTGCGGCAATTTGTTCCAATCTTTCGGCGTTTATGCGTTCAGCTACCGCACGAAAAGGTGTTATTAACACCGCATTTTGACGGCGTTCTTCATCAGATATTTTCAAATTGTTAAAGAACGGCAAAACATCCATTTTTCCCGAACGTAACTGGGTCAATTTTTCCAACAATTCGACATCGTTTTGACGATAAACCAAATCAAAGTCAAAACGCACAAATTTAGAACGCCTGTAAACATTACTGTCAAAAAAATATGCTTTTTCGTGCTCATACGATTGCACATAATAAGGTGCCGCATCACGTGTTATAACCGGTGGCAATTGAAACAAATCGCCAATTGCTACAATTTGCAACCCACCAAAAGGCTCATTATTTCGGCGGGCTTGACGTGCCAAAATATCCATTGCATCCATTAAATCAGGTGCAATCATTGATACCTCATCTAAAATCAAAATATCCGCAGCAGTCAAGATATTACGAACCTTGGCTTTTAATTTCAAAAATTCAGGAAATATAAAATCACGTGGTTGTATTTGAAACAACGAATGAATCGTTTGTCCACCAACATTTAACGCCGCAACCGCGGTCGGACACGCACATAAAACGCGTTTATTTGTCGCCGATTTAACATAATTAATAAAGGTAGATTTTCCTGTTCCTGCCTGCCCCAAAATCAAAACATTAGAGTGCGTTTTTTCAATTGTTTCAAACGCTGTTTTTTGAATTTCGCTTAAAATCGGGACTAATTCACTCATACGAGCGATATTTGCACAAAAATTCAAAAAAATAAAGCATAAACACAAATTTTAACTTGCAACAAAAACAAAAAGATATATAATCATCCCCGTGGGTTATTAGCTCAGTTGGTTAGAGCGGAGCGCTCATAACGCTTTGGTCGTGGGTTCGAGTCCTACATAACCCACCAACTTTTGTTATATAAGAAAAGTGCAAAAAACACGCCAATGGCGTGTTTTTTGTTTCTATTCCTTGATATACCGCAAAACACTTTTTCCCTTGCTTTGGGTGCTTGTTTTTTTCTAACATTTTACCAAGAGAGAAAAAACGTATGCAAAAAATGAAAGACAAGTCTTTTATACAACAGTCTTCTGATAAAATCACCCTTGATGGGTTACTTGGGACCATCGGAAATTATGGTATTCATATAAGGAACAAGCTGTCGCAATACACGGGTTTTGTACGTTCTGTATTCGTTTCTTTTGGTCATTTCTTTACAAAAAAAGCCATGTTTAGACGGATTGATTTATGGTGGGAATTGGACAAGGCGGGTATTCGTGCTGTTCCTATTGTTTGTTTAATTAGTTTTATGATTGGCTTGATTATCGCCTTTGTTGGAAACATGCAATTAAAACTGTTTGGTGCAGAAATATATGTTGCAGCATTGGTTGCGATTTCTATGATACGTATTTTGGGTGCTA
>CACYQE010000001.1 GCA_902776515.1 uncultured Pseudomonadota bacterium | reverse complement strand
AATTCATTATGGGTATAATACTATTTCAGTTACGTTTTGTGTTGGTTCAAAATATATAATCATTAAAACAATAATTACAATAGCTATTGCCCATAATATAACTTTTTTAAATCTAGAATGTTTTTTATGAATAGGCATAAATTCCCCCTTTATACGCTGTCAAAACTTGCGATAAATACCCCAGATGCCGCAATAATAATCAGTGGCGGTGCAATAATAGCCAACAGTGTTGGTAATGTCCCGTTTGCACCCATGGCACTGAAAATATTTAACAGAAAATATAAAATGAAACACGTCAAAATACCAAGACTGAATTTTAGTGCAAAACTGTGATTGCGGCGTTGCTTGGTTAATGAAAAAGCAACACCTAAAACCGCCATGGCAATCATCGTTAACGGTAAAAATAACAATGTCCAAAATTGAACAAAATGTTCACGCATAGAAACACCAATCTTTGACATTTTCTTTATAAAAGAGGGCAATTCCCAAAAAGAAATTTGGTTTGGTTGCAAATATCTGTCCAAAACGGTTTGTGGGGTTATAAGTGTTGCAATCGACCATTTGCTGATATGGGCACGACCGCTTTTATCGAATATTTCGGCACGTTGCGTTTCTAATCCATTAGATGACAAGGTAACTTGGTCAGCGTGAACACGATTTTCCAATGTAAATTCGGGATTTTGAATAAATATGTTTGTGTCGCTAAACACAAGGTTTTTTTCTTGCTTTTTAACAGATTTTGCCGCGATGGTCACGTATCCTTGGGGTGAAGATTCACGCAACCAAACCATTCCATCAACCAATTTTAAATGATTGCTGGTTATATTTTCAGACCCCAATTTTACCGCGTATGGATTTATAACGGTCGTGGCAAAAACACCAATGATAAACGCCCCAACCAAAAAAGGTCGTGCCATTTGATATGGGGATAATCCGGCCCCAGATATGATGATACTTTCACTGGAACGGGTCAATTTATACGATGTAACCAACGTTCCCATAAATACGGATAACGGTAAAAACAACGGAACATATTCAATCAGACGTATCCAGGCATCTTTTAATGCGGCAAATAATGTTGGGTTTGATGGCAAACGTTCAACAAACGTGACCGCCATAACCACACCGCAAACGATAAGTAAAACCAACCCAACGCCACTAAAAAAGTGTCTTAACAAGAATTTAAAAAGAATTTTATATTTTATCATTTTTGTATAGCACAAGGATGTTTTTCAGAAAATTATAACTTGTTTAAATGATAATTGCAAAATTAAAATGAATACTTATAATACCAGGGTAAAAATAAACAAGGAAAGTATAAAAATGGAAAAGAAACCAATTTCAAAGCAGGGTTTTGATGCCCTTGTAAAAGAGTTAAAAGATTTAAAGGAAGTTCAACGGCCCGAAATTTTAAAGGTTGTTCAGTGGGCTCGTTCGTTGGGTGATTTGTCGGAAAATGCTGATTACAGTGCTTCACGTGAAAAACAACGTCAAATTGATAAACGAATTCAATATTTAGAAGATTTTATCAATAATGCAACAGTTATTGATGTTGATAATTTATCGGGTGATCGTGTTTTGTTTGGGGCCCGTGTTGTATGCGAAGACGAAGATGGAAATCGTATTCAATGCAGGATTTTGTCTGATGTTGAATCTGATGGTAAACAGGTTATATCTTGCACATCGCCCGTTGGTCGTGCCTTGATTGGCCGTTGTGTTGGTGATACATGTATGGTTCGTTTGCCCAGTGGGGAAAAAGAGTACGAGATATTAGAAGTAAAATTCAAAGAATAGGTTAAATGTGTCTGTTAGATTGTTGCCAGATTATTTAATAAACCAAATCGCCGCAGGCGAGGTTGTAGAATCTGGGGCAAGTGTTGTCAAAGAAGTTGTTGAAAACGCACTTGATGCGGGTGCTGACCAGATAATCATAGATGTCGTTGATGGTGGGCGGACATTAATAAATGTTGTTGATAATGGTTCGGGAATGTCACGGGAAGATTTGGCGTGTGCAATTCAACGACACGCGACATCTAAGTTACCCGATGATAATCTAATGAATATAAATTTTATGGGTTTCCGGGGCGAGGCATTGCCTTCAATAGCATCTGTATCTGATATGACAATAGACACGTGTAATGGTACGGATAAAAACGGTTGGCACATGGATTGCAATACGTTGGAAATTCGGCCTTCTGATTGGCAAACGGGGACCCGAATTCGTGTTGCTAATTTGTTTTCAAAAACGCCGGCACGATTAAAATTTTTGCGTTCGGATCGTGTTGAAACGATGGCTGTGTTAGATGTTGTAAAGCGTTTGGCTATGTCCAGAACAGATGTCGGGTTTGTTTTGAATAATAAATGGCGGTTCCCAAAAAATCAGCCTTTGATGGACAGAATAGTTTCGGTCATGGGTGAAGATGTTCGTGGAAATATGTTGGTGGTGGATGCGGGCTCTGGTTCAACACAGGGTATGCGTTTAACGGGGTATATTTCAAAACCAACGTTACGCAGGGCATCATCTGTGGACCAGTTTTTGTTTGTGAACGGACGACCTGTCAAAGATAAACTTTTGATAAGTTCTTTGCGGGCCGCGTATATGGATGTTATGCACGCTCGTGAATTTCCGTTGTGTGCCTTGTATTTGACATTACCCAGTGAAAATGTTGATGTAAATGTGTCACCAACAAAAAACGATGTGCATTTCTTGGAACCGACACATGTCAGGGCTTTTATAATAAAGTCTTTACGCCAGGTTTTGGGGACAACAATGGTTGGTTTTGGTAATTTGTCCGGGGGCGTTGAAAATAATGGACACTTTATAGAAACAAATATTGAAACGCCAAAAACAGAAAATCATTTTGAACATTGTGTATGTCAACCCAAAGATAATTTAACTCTTGGGATGTTTGGTAATGCAATAAGTCCTGATTTTGAAAAATCTAATTACATAAAATCAGAACAACCAAAAACATCTGAGGTTGATGATGTTTTTGCGGCACATCCATTGGGGCGGGTTATTGGTCAAATTGCGAACAAATACATATTGGCGACCACGGGTGATAATTTGGTCGTTGTGGATCAACATGCGGCTCATGAACGCATTACTTATGAAAAGTTACGCAATCACACCATAAAAATTCAACCCTTGTTGACCCCAATAGTTGTTCGTATGCGTACAGAAGATATAAACGCTGTTTTGACGATATTAGATGAATTGCGTGACAGTGGTTTGGTATTGGATTCTTTTGGTGATGATGCAATTGCGATTTTTGAAAAACCCGCCGATTGGGATATGGATTGGGGGGCGGTGTTGCATGATATAGCGGATGAAGTTCGCGAATATGGTCATTCATCACAATTAAAAGAAAGATTGCATTTAAAATTGGCAAACCACGCATGTCATCATTCCGTTCGGGCAGGGCAAAAATTGGATTTTGACCAGATGGATGCACTGTTGCGTAGCATCGAACGGACCGAACATGGTGGTGAATGTAACCATGGTCGCCCTGTTTACAAGTTTATTCCAATAACACAAATCGACACCTGGTTTGAACGTATCTAGTCAATAACTATTTACTTTACTTTATCGGCTTTTTTTTCTATTCTTGGACCATAAACAATAAAAGGAGAAACTATTATGGAAAAAGTTGAAGTCGTTGATAATGTCACACAAGCCGCCCCCCAGGGCAGTTGGACCGGGTTATTTGTGTATTGTCTTTTGGCCTTTGCGATAATTTATTTCTTTATGATACGTCCAAATAAAAAACGTATGAATGAATATCAAAAGATGTTGGATTCTATCAAGGTTGGTGATCGTGTGTTGGCGGCCGGCATTTATGGCAAGGTTAAAAAAATTTCTGATAAAACGATAGATTTGGAAATTGCCAAGGGTGTTGTTATCGAGGTTAACAAGAACGCAATTGTAAATGTTGAAAAATAAGGGGATTAGGTATGTTTAAAAAACTGGCGATTGTGTTTGTCGCTTTGTTTGGTGTATTGTTGGCTGTACCAACAATGTGGCCAAGTGGTGCAAAATATTTCCCATCGTGGATGCACCCGATTTCTCTTGGGTTGGACTTAAAGGGTGGTGCACAATTATTGTTAGAGGTTGATACCAAAACAATGTTGGCGGAAAAATCGTCCCAGTTGTATGACGAAGTTCGCAGTGCCATGATTGACCGAAACAAGGGTGTCATAAACTTTTCAAATTTGCGTAACAATGATGGTGTTATTTCATTGGTTATTCGTAACGAAAATGATGTATCCAAGGCCAAGGGGCGTTTAAGAAGTGTTTTAGGAAATTCTGTTGATGTGTCTTCGTCTGGAAAAACATTGACATTGTCTTATTCGGATAAGCAAAAACAGGAATTGTCCGAAGATGCTTTGATGCGTAGTGTTGAAATTGTTCGCCGGCGTATTGATGCGTTGGGTACAAAAGAGCCCTCTATTCAAAGTCAGGGTGGAAAATATATCTTGGTGCAATTGCCCGGTGTGGATAATCCTGAACGTATCAAGGATTTGATTGGTCAAACAGCAAAAATGACTTTCCATTTGGTTAATGAAAATGTTACAAATGACCAGGTTGTCAGTGGTTTGGCACCGGCCGGAACAGATTTGTTGCCTTTGATGGAATCGCCGGAAAGCCGCGTTCCTGTGTATTCAAGAATAGAAGTTTCTGGTGAAAGTTTAAAAGATTCCCAGGCTGATTTTGACCAGAATAATATGCCGGTTGTTACAACTGTGTTTGATGCGACCGGGGCACGCAGGTTTGCTAAATTAACAACGGAACATGTTGGTGAACGTTTTGCTATTGTTTTGGATGGCAAGGTTTTATCCGCACCAACCATAAGAGAACCTATTCCGGGTGGGCGTGGTCAGATTTCCGGGGGCTTTACTCTCCAGGGTGCCAAAGATTTAGCTGTTTTGTTGCGTAGTGGTGCGTTGCCCGCCCCGTTGCAAGTTATAGAGGAAAGAACAGTTGGTGCCGGGTTGGGGGCCGATACTATCACCCAAGGTAAAATAGGTTGTGTTATTGGATTGGCTTTTGTTATCTTGTTTATGATAATCGTGTACCGTATGTTCGGGGTCATTGCTGATATCGTATTGGTTGTCAATTTGGCGATGATTATAGGTGTATCTGCATTGCTTGGTGCAACGCTTACATTGCCGGGTATTGCGGGTATCGTTTTGACATTAGGTATGGCGGTGGATGCTAATATTTTACCGTTCGAGCGTATTCGTGATGAAATTCGTTCTGGAACAATGCCGTTGCGTGCTGTTGAACTTGGTTTTACACGTTCTGTCAAGACAGTTATGGATGGAAATTTAACAACATTGATTTGTTCGTTGATTTTGTTCCAATTTGGTGGTGGCCCAATCCGTGGTTTTGCTGTGACACTGTCGGTTGGTATTATAACAACGTTGTTTACTTGTTTGATGTTGTCCAAGGTTCTGATTGATTGGTACATGGGCGGCAAAAATAAAAAAATAGGTTATGTTAAAAAGGTAAGGGGTTAATACGATGCAGTTACATTTTATGAAATATCGTAAATTATCCTATTGGATTTCCGGTATATTGGTTGCTTTGTCAATAATATCTTTGGCGGTTCGTGGTTTGAATTATGGTATTGATTTTGCTGGTGGTATTTCAATGGAGGTTGTACCGGTTCAAGCAGATTATACTGTTGATAAAATGCGTCATGATTTGGCTGAATTTAAACCAGAATTACAATCTGTGGACGGCAATTCCATTTTGGTGCGTGTCGGTTTGCCCAAGGGTGCAACTGATGCCCAACAAAACGAACGGGTTCGTCAAATCAAGGATATTTTTGGTGACCGTGTCCAATATTCCCAGGTTCAAATCGTTGGACCAAAGATTGGTGGTGAATTGGTTCGTGGCGGTATTTTGGCCATATTGGTGTCGTTTATATTGATGGCGGTCTATATTTGGGTCCGTTATCGTGGCGGTTATGCAGTTGGTTCTTTTGTATCGCTGATTTTGGATTTTGTTTTGATGTTTGGTTTCTTTTCAGCGGTTGGTTTGGAATTTAATCAAACGGCGATTGCTGTTATATTGATGGGAATTGGTTATTCCATTAACGACAAGGTTGTTAACTATGACCGAATTGACGAAAATATAAAGAAATATCACAAAATGCCGATGGATGATTTGATTGATTTGTCTGTGAACGAAATGTTGTCGCGAACATTAATGACCAGTATATCGACTATTTTGGCATTGTTGGGATTGTTTGTGTTTGGTGGAATTGCCTTGCGTGATTTTGCAATTGCTATGACATTCTCGGTTGTTATGGGGACGTTGACCAGTATCTATATTTCAAACGTAATTTTGTATCACTTTAATCTGCGTGAAACAAAATATTAAAAGGTTTGGAAATAAACAGTAACGGGGGAGGGGAAGAATAAAATGAGAATGATGAATTTATGTTTATCGATGTTGTTTGCATTTTTTGCAACCCAATCCCGTGCGTCTGAAATGAAACTTTTTTCACCGGAAAATCCGATACAAGATGGCATTAATGTTATAGAGTTGTCCAAAGGGTTTTCTGATATATATTCAAAACTTGATGGAATTAGTTGGGGTGGAAAAAATATAGACGTTGCAATAGAGAATTTGGAAAACTTAAACAAAAATATTCATATTGCTTCAACTGATGAACGTGTTGTTTTGGTGTGGCGTGATTCTATTATTGCTAACTATCCAAAACCAGATTTGCATGATTGGGATGCGTTCGGTGAAATTACTACTGGGCTGGTTTTAAAATTGCGTGGCGTTTATGATGATTTGCGTGATGCTAATGAATCAGAAATTTATGCTGCGGTGGTTGATAGTATAATGCAGGGGATAGACGAAAGTGGTAAATATATTGCACCCAAAAAAGTTGGCTTTTCAAATGATAACCGTATTTTAACCAGTGTTGGTATCGAAGGTTTTCGTGATGACCGTGGAAACTTTCGGGTTACAGGTGTTTACAAGGGGTCGTCCGCTGATACTGCCGGGGTAGTTGATGGCGATTTGATTGCCGAGGTTAATGGTACACTGGTTTCAGATATGGCTGATTCTGTATTAACAAATATGATGTCGGGTATGAATTCCGGGACGCTGAAAATGACACTTTTGACACCGGGCGGGCAAAGACATGTTGTCGTTCGCCGTGCAACGGTTGTTTTAGCGGATACAGATATTATTTTCTTGGATGATAAAAACGGTGGTGTTTTACAGATTGTTGTCAATAAAATATCTGATAATTCTGTGGCCATTATATCCGAGGCTTTGTCAAAACATCCTGATTTGACGGGCGTTATATTAGATTTGCGTGCCGCAAATGGTGATGACGAACGTGCGGCAGCAAAATTGGCGGGTATGTTTATTGGTGCCAAACCCGTAATGCGTATTGTGGAAACAGCACGTGACGAGGTAGAGGTTATACCCGGTGATGCTGGTATTACGGATGTTCCGGTTGTTGTCGCTGTTTCAAATATGACCCGTGGCACAGCCGAGGCAATCGCATCTGCTTTTTATGAAAACAAACGTGGTGTTTTAATCGGAACACCAACAGCGGGTTCTGCACGTATCGCATCAAAAATTGCGTTGGATAATGGCGGAATACTTGAATTGATGAACAAGTCTATTAAAACAGGTGAAGGATTTGATATTGATGGACGGGGTGTATTTCCATTGGTTTGTCTGTCTAATATCAGAAGTTCTTCGCAACAAAATGTATTCTTTTTAAATGTGATAAATAATGAATTTAATGCACGTGATTTTAATCGTGAAAAAAATGTTAAACCAGAATCTATTCGAAATGGTTGCCCTGTGATAACCAGTGGTGCCGATGAAGATTTGTTGACTTTGTCAGTCGCATCAAAGATTTTAACAGATAAAAAAGTTTATAATAATTTATTGGATATAGACTAAAAGGATTGTTATATGTTTTTAACAAAAGAAAACAAGATAAAATGGTGGACGTTATTGTCCGGGGCTGTAATAACTTTGGGATTGGTTATTTGTGGTGTGTTGTGGTTTGATATACCTGTGTTTAATTTTCTTCGCCGTTTTAATTGTGGGGCGTGGGGTGTATTGGGTGATGTATTTACCGCCAAAAATTGGTTGATATTATCTTTTTTGGTTATGTTGGTGTTTTATGTAAAAAAATCGTTGGATTCCAAACCCAAAATAGGACTTACCGATTTTATAGGCAAGGTAAAAAACAGTTATGCTTTTTATGTATTTTGTTCTGTTTTCTGTGCAAGTGTAATAGGTTTGGTATTAAAGTTTGTTTTGGGTCGCGGTCGTCCAATTTTTTACGAGGCGTTGAATATGACAGATTTTGTTCATTTTTCACGCGAATGGGCTTTTAATTCTTTGCCATCTGGTCACACGTTCGCATCATTTGCCGGGTTGGTTATGATTGGTCTGTTAGCACCCAGGGCACGTTGGTTTACATGGCCTTTGGCGGTGGTCATCGGTGTTTCGCGTGTTTGTGTTGGGGCACATTGGCCATCTGATGTTATATTGGGGGCGTTTATCGGTATGGTGTCGGCCGATGTTGTAAAATGTGTGCTTGCACGCAGAATAAAATAAAATCTGGTTTGTGCCTATCATTTTTGTTTTTTTTGTGATATAATGCACATCGTGAGTAAACAATCAAAGTTTTTACCGGACAGTGTTTCTGGGGCCCTGAAAAGCCTGTGGGTCAGGGTTTGTGGCTTTTTCGTCTTTGTTTTTGGTGTGTTGGCAATTGTTGCATTGATGTTTCATAATCCGTATCTTGATGGTTTTGCCGCCGCCAGTAATTTTGGTAATCAAGGATTGTTTGGTAATCTTGTGGGCTTTGTCCGTTATGCGGTTGGATTTATACCGGGTGTATTTTTGTTTTTATGTGCGACACGTTTTGGGTTTGGTTTGATGTTGGGACGCAGGTCCCAGGATGCGGTTGAATATAATTTCTTACGTGGGTTTGTGGCTCTTTGTCTTGGGTGTTCGGCGTTTGGTTTGTTGGTTCCGCGTTCAACCTATGGTGGTTTTTTTGGGGCAATTATTGCGGCGGATTTGACTTCGATTATTGGTGGTTTTGCGGTTTTGGTTGGTATTGTTTGTTTGGTTGGTTTTTGTATCCTTGCCGGGGTTTTATTGCATGTAAGTTTTTCAGATGTTGTTTCTGTTGTTCGCAGTATTGTTCGTGCGGTTCGTTGGTTGCTGACCGCGTTTCATCTTATTCATCCGGTGGTATCCGAAGAGCCCGAGGATGAAGTTGAAGAAACCGAAGAAGATGTTCAAGATACAGAAGAGGTTGAAGAAGAAGAGCCAAAAGTCAAACGCAAGCCTGCAAAAAGAAAAACCGTGGTTAAACGTTCTGATGATGAACAGTATGAATATGAATTGCCTGATCCAAAGTTTTTAGAAAGTTCTAATTTTGGTAAAAATGTAGTTACGCCAGAATTGAAAAAGCAGGCGACTTTACTTGAAACACATTTTGCCGAATATGGTGTTAATGGTCAGGTTGTTAACATCAGGCCCGGTCCAATTGTTACGCTTTACGAATTTAAACCTGAAAGTGGTACGCGTATGGTTGACGTTAACAAGACAGTCACCGATATGACACGTGCCATGGCGACCGAGCGTATTCGTATTGCACATATTCCGCGAACAGATTTGGTTGGTGTTGAAATGGTAAATTTAACACGCCAAGTTGTCCGTTTCCGTGAATTGGTTGAAGATGATGCCTTTGTAAATTCAAAATACAAAATACCTTTGGCTTTGGGGGTCAATATAGGTGGCAGCCCGATGTATTTTGATTTGGCAAAAATGCCGCACATGTTGGTTGCGGGCCGAACCGGGACAGGAAAATCGGTATTTGTTCAATCTATTATTACATCAATTGTTTATCACTTTACACCCGATAAATGTAAATTGATGATTATTGACCCCAAGGGTGTTGATTTTGGTTTTTGGGATGATATTCCCCATTTGATTACACCAATTGTAAAGATAGATCCTGTTCCGGCGGTCAATGCATTGAAATGGGCTGTGCGTGAAATGGATGACCGTTACAAGCAATTGCAAACTTTTAATGCACAAAATATAGGTCAGTATAACGAGATTGTCGCCGCAAAACGTGCCGCGGGCGAGGTTGTAACCCGCCAGGTCGCTGTTGGAACTGACCCGGAAACAGGGGAATTAGAATACGAAACCCAAGGAGTTGATTTGTCTGATATGCCGTTCATTGTTATTATTATCGATGAGGTTGCTGATTTGATGGGAATTGCACGCAAGGAAGTAGAAGCGTGTTTGCAACGTATTGCACAAAAGGCCCGTGCCGCCGGAATACATCTTGTTATGGCAACGCAGCGACCCGATGCAACAATTATTACCGGTGTTATCAAGGCGAATTTCCCAACACGTATTTCTTTCCAGGCACGCAGTATGGTGGATTCTATGACATCACTTGGCGAAAAGGGTGCGGAAAATCTTTTGGACAAGGGGGATATGTTGTTCAGCGAGGCCGGACGTTTACCTGTTCGTATCCATGCTGCATTGATTGATAATGATGAATTGCAACGTATAGGTGATTTTTTACGGACCCAAGGGACCCCAGAATATGTAGAAGGTGTTGTTGATGCCGAGGGCGATATGTCCGGTGGCGGTGTTTCTGGGGGTGCGTTGTCATCGGGCGAAGGTGGCGATTTGTATGCCCAGGCCAAGGAATACGTTTTACGTGACAAAAAACCAACTATTTCATATATTCAACGCAGATTAAGCATTGGGTATAACAAGGCGGCCGGCTTTATGGAACGTATGGAGCAAGAAGGCATTGTTAGCGAACCCGATGCAAACGGAAAACGTCATATTTTGCAATAGATAATTTTTTGGCTTTTTTATATGTGTTTTTTGTGATATAATGTTCCCAGAATAAGGAGAATTTTATATGAAAAAGCAGATGTCTTTGTTTGTTTGGGCGGTCGCAGCGTTTGGTATGGCACCAGTTTTGGCGGCACCAGTTGATGGGAATACAAGTTACGAACGCTATGAAACACGTTCTGTTCAACGTTCATATAATAATTACAATAATGGTAATTATTCTTCTGGACGTAGTCAGATGTATCGTGATTACGATAATGGAAACAGAATGACACAACAGCGGACCGTTCAGACATACAGCAATAATACCGGATATCGTCCGTATGCTTCACAATCATATAATAACAACAGGTATAATCGTTCATACAATACACGTCAATATGATGATGGTTATTATGATCGTTCATATAATACACGTTCGTATGGTAATACTGTGCGTTCAACAACGCGTTCAGAAACGGTCAGAACACAATTAAAACGTAAATATTATTTGGCACATCCTTTCTTTCAACCAATGGAGGGTAAGTTCGGGTCCATTACAGATTTGTCATATAATTATGCTTCATACGATTTGCATGTATCACCGGCCATAGATTATTTTTCTGATGTGGATGCTACGTGGAGTATGAAACAATTCGCAATCAAAGAAGATTTTAGTTATGGATTAACGGATCGTATCGCAATTGTCGCCATGGCAAGATACGATATGAGTGATTATAAATTTGACTGGTCAACAGAAGGGTTGGATGACAAAATGAGTGATTCCGGGTTGAATATATATGGCCTTGGGGTCCAAGGGCGTTTTGTTGATACCGATGAATGGATTGCTACTTTGTCGGCATATTATGAACGCCAAAAAGATGTCGCAAATGAATTTGTTTTGGATTTGCGTGCCGGTTACAAAATTGCAAAATCTACAATTTATGGTGTTGGCCGTGCGTGGTTGGTTGATTTTGATGAAAGTGCATATGGTAACGGTATCGTTGGTGAAATGGAAGACGGAACAAAAGGTGGCTTCTTTATTGCGTATGATACTAATGTTGATACAAAAATGTTCTTTGAAGGTGGTATCGGCGTGTTCAGTGTTTTGAATGAAGATTGGACATTGAATTTAGAAGCCATACTTGGCAATTATGATTGGCATAATCAGGGTGCCGTTCGTGCGGCAGTTGGTTGGCAGCCGGGGGATTGGTTCGCAATTGACCTGTATGCCAGAATGTCTTTCTATGATACTGCCGAAGGTCAGAGTTTACCATCGTATGGCACATACTGGGATAGAGATAATAACAATACTTTGACCGAAGGTTATGTCGGCAGATCCAAATTAGATAATTATTCAGAATATACAATTGGTGGTCAGGTTATATTCTATTTCTAATATGTTCATTGATGTTGGTGGTGTATTTTTTGCATCACCAACTTTTATTGTATACCAAGGGTAGGCTCTTATGCGAAAAATAATATATGGTTTTGTTGGCGGATTTTTTTGTTTGTCGTCTGCGATGGCAAACGGTTTAGCGTTGGATTCAAATGATCCTTTGTTTTTGAATGGATATTCTGATTTATTGTCGAAAACAAATTTGTATTATTTTGATAACGGTTTAAGAGTCGGTCAACATTTATATTATGGTTTTACAAGTAGGTTGACGTTAGGTGCAAATGTTCATTATCAACAAAATTTTGATAATGACCAAGATGGTTTTTCCAGTATTGATATCGGCGGGGTATATCGTTTGGGAACCGCCCAGGAAACGCTTAGACGATTTATATATGATGCAGTTTTCGGGTTAAAAGTTGGCGGCAGTAAAAAAGTCAGAAGTCCGGATTATGCCGATTCAACATATTATGCCGGTATTCGTTTTGGTCGCCAATATGATGGCGTGACCTTTGCGGGAACTCTCAAATCCAGTTGGATTTTTGATGATGTTCGTGGCATGGCTTTTATAGATTTTATTCCCGAAGTTTATTTCAGAATCGCACCTGTGTGGCGTATCGGATTGGATGCAGATTTGCGTAAAGCAACGAATCCACATTATGATGAAGAAAGTCTTGGGTTTAAGCTGGTCAGACAATATGAACGAACGCAGTATAGTGGTCGTGTCGCGTACGAGTTTGAAAAAGAAGAATTTAGTTTTGGTGCCCAGGTAAATATCGTATTTTAAAATTTTGTATTAAAATTAAATTTTATATCTTGGGGTGATGCCTGGATGCTTGTGGTCGTGCTGTCGCCCAGACGCGATGTCAAAAACCATCCGGTCATTTCACCAATTGCTGCACCGGCCAAAACATCGTGCACATGGTGCCTTTTGGCTTGAACACGTGAAAAACCGGTAAATCCCGCCGCTAAATAAGGTAAAATTGCACGCTTTATGCCGTAACGTTTATGAATAAAGGCGGCACCCGAAAAAGCACTTGCGGTATGTCCCGAAGGAAAAGAATTTTTATCACTGTGGTCTGGACGTTCTTCGGAAACAAGGTTTTTTAAGCCATTGACGGCGATTTCCATTCCTGCAAATTGTGCCACAAATTGTCCAACACCCGACCAGCCGGTTTCGTTAACGGCCATTCCAAGTGCATACGATGGAACAATTATTTGTGTCGCATCGCCAATGATTTCAATTGTATTTTTTGCGTAACAGGATTTTATTCCCAAGACCAAAGTAAAAAAAATCGTAAAAACTTTTTTCATTTTATTCCTTTTTTGTCGCAATCATAAAGTTATCACAAACCATTTTAATCTTAATCAATTAAGTAAAACAACAAAAAACTCAAAGATTTTGTATGTATCATGCGTTATCTGGATGTTTGGTTTTTTCACGAACAGAATCCCAATATTCTAATCTTTTTTTTATTTCACGTTCAAAACCGCGTTCAACAGGGTAATAGAATTTTTTTCGCCCCATCGATTCAGGAAAGCAATTTTGACCACTGCATCCGGATTTGGTTTCGGGGTCATATACATATCCGGCCCCGTATCCAAGATTTTTCATCATTTTCGTTGGTGCGTTTAATATGTTTTTCGGTGGCATCAAATTTCCATTTTCGCGTGCCGCCGCGTACGCAGCTGATTGAGCTTTGTAATTTGAAATACTTTTTGGTGCAGTCCCCAGGTATATAACTAATTCGGTTAATGCCAAATCACCTTCGGGTGACCCCATACGTTCGTAAACCTGCCATGCTGTTAATGCCAATTGCATGGCATTCGGGTCCGCAAGACCAATGTCTTCCATTGCGAACCGGGTCAATCGGCGAAATAAATACATTGGGTCTTGGCCGGCGGTCATCATACGTGCGACCCAGTATAATGCTGCATCGGTATCACTGGCACGTAATGATTTATGAACCGCGGAAATCAGGTTATAATGTTCGTCACCATTTTTATCCGACATAGGTGCACGTTTTTGTATCACAGAATCCAATTCTTTCGGTGATAAGATTTTTTTAAATTTTGCGGAAACCAAGTATTCGACCGTATTTAACAGAAACCTTGCATCACCATCAGAAATTTCAGCCAGATGTGTTTTTGCATCATCGTCCAATGGTAATTTTTTACCCAAGAATTTTTCAGCACGATTAATCAACTCTAATAAATCCGGGGTTTTCAATGGTTCCAATACCCCGATGTGACAACGTGATAATAACGCGTTGTTCAAATTAAAACTGGGGTTTTCGGTGGTTGCACCGATAAAAACCACGGTGCCGTCTTCAAGATATGGTAACAAAGTATCTTGTTGGGTTTTATTAAATCTGTGAATTTCATCGATAAACAATAATGTGCTGCGTCCCAGGGCGGCATTGGTTTTAGCCACCTCCATTGTTTTCTTTATATCGGCGGTTCCAGAAAATACCGCGGAAAGTGGAACAAAATCCATATCCACAGAATTTGCTAATGCACGGGCGATGGTGGTTTTTCCGCATCCGGGCGGCCCCCAAAGTAGCAAATTAGATAATTTATGATTTTCAACCATACGGCGAATAATTCCATTTTCACCAAGTAAAGATGCTTGACCAACAACATCATCAATAATGTTGGGCCGCATAATATCGGCAAGAGGTCTGGTTGTATTCTGCATTTTGTTATTCTCGTTATTTGTGATATAATTATTCTATTAAATAAATATACATTTGGCAATTGGTAAATAATTGAAGCCAAATGACCATGACAAAAGGCAGGTATATAATGAAAGTCTTTATAAATTATCAAGATAAACGTTGGAAAAAATATAAAATAGACTTTGAAAAAATAGTCAATGCGGCTGTTTCTGGTGTATACAAAGATTCAGAAGTTTCTGTTACTTTGGTTGATGATAAAGAAATAAAACGTATAAATAAAAAGTATCGCAATATTAATAAACCGACAAATGTTTTGTCTTTTGAATTGGGTGATGACATACTGCTGGGCGATATTTTTATATCTTTGGATACTGTTATAAAAGAAGCGAAAAAAGAAAATATATCCGTTGCGGAACATACCGCACACATGGTGGTTCATGGTGTTTTACATTTGATGGGCTATGACCATTTAAACGACAAAGATGCAGAGCGTATGGAATCAAAAGAAACGGTAATATTAAAAAAATTGGGCTATCGAAATCCGTATGCATCTGATGAAGGCGTGTGTAATGATGTGATGTGTTGCCCTGGGTCGAAAACATTTGCATGGATTGGAAATTTCTTTGGTGGGGCTGTTGGACGAACAATTTTGTTTCTTTTGTTTGGTGGAATGACCGCTTTGGGTTTTGCACCGTTTAATTTGTGGTGGTGCAGCTTTATCGGAATAGGTGGGGCATATTTGTTGTCGGTTCGTTATTTACCCGGAATGTCCGCATTCAGAAAGTTTTTTACAATTTTCCCATTCGGTTTTGCTTATGCTGTTGCCATGTTTTGGTGGGTTTTGAACAGTATTTATGTTGTACCGGAACTTGCTGCTCAGTTTGCTGTTTGGACGATACCGGCTGTAATAGGTATAGGAATTGTTGGGGGAATAATTTTTTCAATACCGTTTATGTCAATATCTTCTATGCGTGCAAATCCGGCATGTAGACCGTTTTTGTTTGCTGGTGTTTGGACGGTTGTTTTATGGTTGCGTGAATGGTTGTTTACTGGATTTCCATGGAATCCAGTTGCAAATATTTCATTAAATGAAATTTATATTGCAAATTCAATGTCACTTTATGGTGCATTGGGTTTGACCTTTGTTATTATTGGTCTGATTGCCGCAATATGTGAAATTATCAAAGATAAATATGCCGGTCTTAATTGGTTTGTATTGTTTTTATTTATGTTGTTTGGTGGTTTGGGAATTTTATATGGTGTTAAAAATATAAATTATTCAAATACAGAAAATAATATGACACCGTTGGTCCGTATCGTTCAACCGGCCCAAAGTGCAGTTCAAAAATCATCGTATTCGCGGGAAATGGCACTGCAAAACGCAAAACATAATATCGAAATTTTAGCAAATCTGGCGGAACAAGAAGGCGAATATGATTTTGTTGTTTTTCCTGAAACATCTTATCCATTTGTAATAGTTTCGAATGATTCTTTGCCGTTGGCACAAAAGTTGAACAAACCTGTTGTGGTTGGGGCTAATTATTTTAATAACGGTAAAATGTATAATTCTATGATAATATCTGATGAAAAAGGTCAGATTTCAAACGTATACAGTAAATCACATCTTGTTCCTTTTGGGGAATACAGACCGTTTGGTGATATAATTCCAACACCTGCGGAATTAACACCAGGAAATGGTCCAGAAATTGTTACATTGAAAATCAAGGACAAAAATTTTACATTTGCACCAGCGATTTGCTATGAAATAATTTTTTCTGATTCTTTGTTACCATTCGGGAAAACCCCTGATGCAATTATAAACATAACAAATGATAATTGGTTTGGAAATACGCCCGGGACATACCAACACTTGGATATGGTTCGGCGGTATGCTATTGAATCAGGTGTTCCTATTATCAGGGCTAATTATTCTGGAATCAGTGCCTTTGTTTTGTCAAATGGTGAAATTGTTGCAGATATTCCAATTGGGCAGGCCGGACATTTGGATGGAAATGTTTGGGGAACACATAAAACCGCATACCGGGAAATAGGGCGAGATAATTGGATGATAATAATTTTGATTATATCTTGCTTGTGTACAATTTGGTTGTCAGAAGTGTCAAGAAAACGGAATTAGTTAACGTTTCTTTTGCATACGTATTTCAAAATCCAAACCCGTACAGCAGACGAGAGGTTTGTATGTAATTCGCGTTCGGAATCTATTTGGGCTATTAATGCGGCCACAGATATTCGTTTGGATTTTGCCGCATCGTACAGAATCTGAACAAATTCTTGTTCCAACGAAATACTTGTTTGGTGTCCCGATAAAGATACAGATATTTTTTTCATTTTAAAATTTTCCACCAATTAAGCAATCTGTCATTGCATGTGTTATGTCATCGTATTTTCGTAAAACCTGCAAGTTTTGTTTGTCCAACATCATACAGTTTCCAAAAGAATCAAAAGCAAAGAAAAATAAATCGTTCATTCCAAATATGGTTTTCCCATACATTTGGGCCAGATTGTTCATATCTTGGTTGATTTGAAAAATTGCCGGAACAGGATGTTGGTTTTTCTGTTTGAATTCACCGGGCCCCAAAATATAACCAGAATCTAAAATCATTCCGCCACATATTTTATATAAATTTAACATAAATGATGGCATAGTCGCGGCATGTATTTTTTGTAAATTTATATTGGTTACACTTATTTGACTGGGTAACGCAGGTGGTGCCAAGAAAGCCCCTTTGGTTTTCATGTTTGATAAAAATTCTTGAATTTCCATTTGATGTCCTTTTGAAATTATTGCCTGCGATTCGTGGACATAGTTGCCGCAAATTGGTTCAGTCTGTCCGGAACAGCATTACCGCCATTGCCGGATATTACTGAATGTATTGGAATATAAATTTTCTTAGCGGGATTTGGAACCCATATTGTTTCATTCCCAGATTGTTCAAGTATAAATCTGTCCATGTTGTGCGAATGTGGAAATGTAAAACACATAAACATATTATCGATTTCTAATTTACCGCCAAAAACCAATGGAACTTTTAACCTGAATGACAGATTCCCAGGAATTTGTCGCCCCATTAACAAACCCATAAATTCGTCACGCGAAAGATTCATCATTGCCAGTTCTTGAACACTGTCGGTTAAAGAGCGAGTAAATTCATGACAAAGTTCTTTGTATTTTTTAAACCAATCTTTTTCAACCGAAACCGTTTTTACAGGGATTTCCATCAGGGGCATATCAGGCATTTTCAGTTCTGATAAACGTTTTTCAGCATTTTCTTTTGTCCATTGCATCAGTGTTTCCCTATGTAGTTTGTAACCGTATCAATGTATGACGAGAAGGCCTCAAATATCTCTGGTTCAAAGTCTTCTGGTTCTGTATTTGGGTTTTCTGTCATAAAATTATTTAATTCATCAATCGTTGAAAACAGATGAAGTGTATCAGATTCCGAAACAGAATCTTTTGCAGGATTAACGATACACACATGAACATTAATTTCTTCGGCGGTTTCACCAAGTGTGTCTGAAAAAAATGTTACCAATGTATCTATTACACTTTGTCCTTGTTCAGCTGTTTTTTCGGTTAATCCAACCCATACACTTTGATTATATCCAATCGCAAAAGCCGTATGTGTAATTCCGGCAATGTTTGAACATTTTTTTACTGTATAGCCGGCATTACCAAAAATTTCATCAATTTTTTTTGTTGTTTCTATTTCGCGTTGTTCCGCGTTTTGACTGGGATTTACCATTGGGGCCGGTTTATATTGTGTCATATCTTTTACAACCGTCCCAGACATCGGGCTGATCGGTCGACTTAAACCAAATACGTTTTGTGGTATATTAGTTGTGTTGATTGTTTTGTCTTTGTCTTGTTCTGGTTGAGTTGTGCGTTGTTTATCAGCCTGTTTTATGGATGTGGTTGGTTGTTCAATTACATCGTTTGATTTGGTGTCGGATGCCACGGGCATGGGGATTTTTCTGAAACGTGGTCGTATCAAAAAATAAAGAACAACCACAGATACAATCAGGGCAAACACCAATGAAATATAAAAACCACTCTTGATATTTGTGCGTTGTGATTGCAATTGTGACAGATATGCCCAATGTTCAGATGAAAATATGTTAAAGCCATATTTTGTGTTCATCCAAAACGTGGTGGCTAATGTCGCTGTCATCAACCATAAAATTCCAAGAAAAATTTTATCAAAATTTATTTTCATTTCTTTTTCGATTATATCACATTTTATGATAAAATGAAAAGAGTTATGATTATAAAAACAGATTATCTTTTTGAAGACATTTCAGACCGTGTGGCACTGTGGATACCAGATAACAACTTGGATAACCACGTGTTGGTGCGTTATGTTGATGCGGCACTTGAAAACAACATAAGTAAAATATCTGTGCCGGTTGGTGGGGCGGAACTTATTTGGCCGTGGGTGGAAAAAAACAGGATTAGTTTATTGACCAGGTTTAATTTTTCTGATTTTTTAACCGATAAGCCGGATGATTGTATATCAAATTTTGCATCAAAAGTTTCATCGGAATTTAGACATGGGGCCAGTGGTGTTCAGGTGTTTTTATCAAAATTAAATATGAATACTTTTGTCCAAGAAATTACCCCCATACGTCAGGATTTGTTTTTTGATAAAAGTTTTTCGGTTGGCTTGAATATCGAAGATTTTGGTGTTTATGATTGGGGCGATGTTTTTGAAAAGATAAACAAAATTAACGCAAATTCATTACTATTGTGTGCCACAGGGGAAAAGTTTGATGCAAAATCCGATTTTGTTGGACGTATCTTTTCTTTACTGGAATCTTGGGATACCAATGCTGATTTACATATTATGTTTGGAAAAAACATGATGCGTGTTGGGCAAACGATTCGTTTGGTTAAGAAAATGCGACCGGAATTAGATGAAAAAATGACGGTTTTTGTTGAAAATTAGCTTTGGTTAGTTAACACAAGATATTTTGGTTGGGTGGTTTGGGCCATATTTTTTGTCTGGTATCTTGTTTTTATGATTTCTATTTCATCAGTATTAACAACAAGATTTGTTTGTGAAACTTGGTCAATAATCCAATCATAATATCCCCAATGATCGGTGCCGATTATAATTTTCCCGTTTTTTGCAAGATTTTTACCCAACAGTTTCAAAAATTCGTGATTTAACAGACGGCGTTTTTCGTGTCGGGCCTTGGGCCATGGGTCCGGATGCAAAATCCATATTTCATCAAATTTATATGAATTTTTGTTTAGAATAAGTCGCACATCGTCCGGCCAAATACGTATGTTTTTGTATTCTTTCAATAAAGAATTATTTTCGTCCGCAATGGCCGAAAGTAGGGCGGCAACGCCGTTTATAAAAGGTTCAGCACCGATAATAATTTTACCAGGGTTTTCAATTGCAAGTTCGCGGACGTGTTCGCCGGCACCGAATCCGATTTCCAGAATTTCGTTTGTTTCCGATTCGTTTGGGGCGATTTTTGGCAATAAATTTTCCATCAGCCATTCTTTACGGGCAGACAGTTTTTTACCATGACGGCGACCAAATGTTCTTATTTCTTGTTTTTCCATATAATTAGTATAAAATGCAAAAGTTAGAAATACAAGGATTTGATATGAGAAACGGTTTAAGTGAAGATTTAATTGCACGCGTTTTGGGCACGGCACCAAAATATACATTGGCTGAACTAGAAGAAAAGTTTCCCCCACGTAATTTACCAGAGGGTGCCATGGTGACGCGTTTCGCCCCAAGTCCTACTGGGTTTATGCACATCGGAAATTTGTATAGTGCGTTAATAGATTATAAATTGGCTTCGCAATCTGGCGGTGTGTTTATGTTACGTATTGAAGATACTGATACAAAACGTGAAGTAGAGGGGGCTGTTGATATCGCAAAAAACACAATGCACAGATTTGGCTTTGAATATAATAACGATGAAAAATATGGGCCTTATTTTCAATCGCAACGTAAAGATATTTATCGCAGCGTAGCGGCAGAATTATTGCGGACGGGACGTGCGTATCCTTGCTTTTTGACAGCTGAAGACATGGAAAAAATTCGTGCAGAACAATCATCTGCTGGGTTTGCAACGGGTATTTATGGCGAGTTTGCACTTGATAGAAATATAAGCGAAGAAGACGCAAGAACTAGAAAAGCTATTAAATGAAGTTTGGTATGATGGGAAAAATAGTGCTGTGTGGACATGGAACTCTCCATATTATTGGTCAACGTCGAACCTAAGATATATAAATCCAGACATAACTACGACCATGACTACGGCTACGGCTACGGATAATACGAATCCAGTTCAAGTTAAAATAAATGGAGAAGATGTAATAAATGCTA